>NZ_JBHVEE010000032.1:0-21094 GCF_042802415.1 Streptomyces sp. NPDC057486
GGACTGACCTGCCCCCCCGGGAATCAACAGAAAACCACACCCCCCGGGCGCGCAACCAGCGCTCCCGCGCGGTGCCATATCCGAACCACTCCACGGAGGCCCTGCGGTGAACGAACTGCCGCAACAGCTGGCCAATGGACTCATCCTCGGCGCGATGTACGGTCTCATCGCGATCGGCTACACGATGGTCTACGGAATCATCCAGCTCATCAACTTCGCCCACGGCGAGATCTTCATGATCGGAGGCTTCGGAGCTCTCACCGTGTACCTCTGGATGCCGGCCGGCTCCAACCTCCTCGCAATCGTCCCCCTCATGATCATCGGCGGCGTCATATGCTCCGTCGCCATCAGCGTCGCAGCCGAACGCTTCGCCTACCGGCCCCTGCGCACCGCACCCAGACTCGCCCCGCTGATCACCGCGATCGGACTCTCCCTCGCACTCCAGCAGGCCATCTGGAAGTGGTACCCCAACGCCACGAAGGACCACCCCTTCCCCCAGTTCAAGGGCGACGCCTTCGACTTCCTCGGCGCCAACATCCAGCGCGGTGACCTCTTCGTCCTCATCGCCGCACCCGTCTGCATGATCGCCCTCGGCCTCTTCGTCTCCAAGACCCGCTCCGGCCGCGGCATGCAGGCAACCTCGCAGGACCCGGACACCGCCAAGCTCATGGGCATCAACACCGACCGCATCATCGTCATGGCCTTCGCCATCGGCGCCACGTTCGCAGCCGTCGCAGCCGTCGCCTACGGGCTCAAGAACGGCCAGATCGGCTTCCGCATGGGCTTCCTCATGGGCCTCAAGGCGTTCACCGCAGCCGTACTCGGCGGCATCGGCAACATCTACGGCGCCATGCTCGGCGGAGTCGTACTCGGCGTCGCCGAATCCCTCGCCATCGGCTACATGAGCGACGTCCCCGGCATGGACCTCTTCGGTGGCGGCGCCTGGAAGGACGTGTGGGCCTTCGTCCTCCTCATCATCGTCCTGCTGCTCAGGCCCCAGGGCCTGCTCGGCGAACGCGTCGCGGATCGGGCGTGATACGGATGACCACCCACACCACACCGGCACGGGACACGCTCGTCCCGCTGCCCGCCCCCGTCGCCCGCGCGCTCACCGCCGCAGGCGCCGCCATCGCCCTCGCGGGCACCTTCCTCGCCTGGACCTGGACCTCCGAATTCCCCGGCGACCTCACCGTCACCGGCTACCCCGGCGGCCTCCAGATCCTCACCCTCACCAGCGCCACCCTCACCCTCCTCTTCGTACTCAGCGGATACGGCATCCGAGGACTCGGCTGGCTCACCCCCGGCGGCACCAACAGCCCCGTCCGGCTCCTCGCCCTCGGCACCCTCGGCACCACCGGCTACACCATGGGAGCCATCGCCTTCGAGCTCGGCGGCGTCGTCAACCTCGAACCCGGCGCCTGGGTCAGCGGCATCGGCGCACTCATCTCCACCGTCGCCGCACTCGCACTCCCCAGCGACGAACCGCTCCCCCAGCACGAACCCCGGCCCGGCGCCTGGCAGCGCTTCCGCAACAGCCTCACCGCACCCGCGGCACCCCGCGCCAAAGCACTCCCCGCCTGGGCCGAAATCCTCATCATCACCGCGGCCTTCGGCGCCATGCTGTACGTCTTCACCTACGGCATCGACATCCCCACCGAGGAATCCGAACAGTTCATCGGCTTCCTCATCACCGCAGCCTTCGCGTTCACCGCAATCACCCGCGCCGGACTCATCTCCCGCATCACCGCGCTGACCACGAAGCACCGCAACGTCGCCCTCACCGCAGCCCTGGTCGCAGCACTCTGCTTCCCCCTCACCCAGGACACCGCGGAATACACCCTCATCGGCGTCAACATCCTCATCTTCGCGACCGTCGCCCTCGGCCTCAACGTCGTCGTCGGCCTCGCCGGGCTCCTCGACCTCGGCTACGTCGCCTTCCTCGGCGTCGGCGCCTACGCCGCGGCCCTCGTCTCCGGCGCACCCCTCTCCGCCATCGGCGTCCAGTTCCCCTTCTGGGCCGCCGTCCTCACCGGAGCCGCAGTCTCACTCGTCTTCGGCGTCCTCATCGGCGCCCCGACCCTCCGACTGCGCGGCGACTACCTCGCCATCGTCACCCTCGGCTTCGGAGAGATCTTCCGCGTCACCGTCAACAACCTCAACGGCAACAGCGGCCCCGACCTCACCAACGGCTCCCAAGGCATCCCCAGCATCCCGGACCTCAACCTCCTCGGGATCGACTTCGGAATCAGCCACGACATCGGCCCCTTCACCCTCAGCAGGCCAGCCAACTACTACCTGCTGATGCTCGTCGTCACCGCCGTCGTCGTCCTCGTCTTCCGCCGCTCCGGAGAATCCCGCATCGGACGCGCCTGGGTCGCCATCCGCGAAGACGAAACCGCCGCCACCGCCATGGGCATCAACGCCTTCCGGCTCAAGCTGCTCGCCTTCGCCCTCGGCGCGACCCTCGCCGGCCTCGCCGGCACCGTCCAGTCACACGTCAACTACACCGTGACGCCCGAGCAGTACCAGTTCGCCGGCTCCGTACCCCCGAACTCCGCCTTCCTCCTCGCCGCCGTCATCCTCGGCGGCATGGGAACCCTCAGCGGACCCTTCGTCGGCGCGGCGCTGCTCTACCTCATCCCGGCCAAACTCCAGTTCATGCAGGACTACCAGCTGTTCCTCTTCGGCATCGCGCTCATCCTCCTGATGCGCTTCCGCCCCGAAGGCCTCGTCGCCGACCGCAGGAAACAGCTCGAGTTCCACGAGAACGACCCGATCGACGTACCGGAACCACGGCAGTCCGAGGAAACCGGCGCCGGCATCGCCAAGGCGGGGGCGTGACCACCATGACCACCACCACGAAAACCGCCACCACCGTCCTCGACGCAAGCGGCGTGACCATGCGCTTCGGCGGCCTCACCGCCGTACGCAACGTCGACCTCACCGTCAACGCAGGCGAAATCGTCGGCCTCATCGGACCCAACGGCGCCGGCAAAACCACCTTCTTCAACTGCCTCACCGGGCTCTACGTCCCCACCGAAGGCAAAGTCAGCTACAAGGGCACCGTCCTGCCGCCCAAGCCCCACCTCGTCACCCAGGCAGGCATCGCCCGCACCTTCCAGAACATCCGGCTCTTCGCCAACATGACCGTCCTGGAAAACGTCCTCGTCGGACGCCACACCCGCACCAAAGAAGGCCTCTGGTCCGCCCTCCTGCGCCTCCCCGGCTTCACCAAGGCCGAGAACGCCAGCCGGGAACGCGCCATGGAACTCCTGGAATTCATCGGCCTCCACACCAAGGCCGACCACCTCGCGCGCAACCTCCCCTACGGAGACCAGCGCAAGCTGGAAATCGCCCGCGCCCTCGCCAGCGACCCCGGACTCCTCCTCCTCGACGAGCCCACCGCCGGCATGAACCCCCAGGAAACCCGCGTCACCGAAGAACTCATCTTCGCCATCCGCGACCAAGGCATCGCCGTCCTCGTCATCGAGCACGACATGCGGTTCATCTTCAACCTCTGCGACCGCGTCGCCGTCCTCGTACAGGGCGAAAAACTCGTCGAAGGCACCTCCGACGTCGTCCAGAGCGACGAACGCGTCGTCGCCGCCTATCTCGGCACCCCCTTCGAAGGCGCCCCCGGCGCCGAAGAAGTCGCCGAAGTCGAAGCAGCGGAAGCCGAAGCACACGCCGAAGCCCCCGCCGACGACGACACCAGCACCACCCGCACCGAAGAGGAGGACACCCGATGACCGCACTGCTCCAGGTCGAAGACCTCCGCGTCGCCTACGGCAAGATCGAAGCCGTCAAAGGCATCTCCTTCACCGTCGAAGTCGGCCAGGTCGTCACCCTCATCGGCACCAACGGCGCAGGCAAGACCACCACCCTGCGCACCCTCTCCGGCCTCCTCAAGCCCATCGGCGGCCAGATCCTCTTCGAGGGCAAACCCCTCACCAACATCCCCGCCCACAAGATCGTCTCCCTGGGCCTCGCCCACTCCCCCGAGGGACGCCACATCTTCCCCCGGCTGACGATCACCGAGAACCTCCTCCTCGGCGCCTACCTCCGCAGCGACAAAGCAGGCATCGAAAAGGACGTCCAGCGCGCCTACGACCTCTTCCCCATCCTCGGGGAACGACGGAAGCAGGCCGCAGGAACCCTCTCGGGCGGCGAGCAGCAAATGCTCGCCATGGGCCGCGCCCTCATGTCCCAGCCCAAACTGCTCATGCTCGACGAGCCCTCCATGGGCCTCTCCCCGATCATGATGCAGAAGATCATGGAGACCATCGTCGAGCTGAAGGCCCAGGGCACCACCATCCTGCTCGTCGAGCAGAACGCCCAGGCCGCGCTCTCACTCGCCGACGAGGGCCACGTCATGGAGGTCGGCAAGATCGTCCTCTCCGGAACCGGCCAGAACCTCCTCCACGACGAATCCGTCCGCAAGGCGTACCTCGGCGAGGACTGACCCGCACCATTCCACACGGATGAGGCCCGCACCCCGATCGATCCGGGGTGCGGGCCTCATCCGTACGTACCTACGCGGCTACTCGCCGTCCTTCGCCGCTTTCTTCTTCTCCTCGGCATCCTCGATCAACGCCTCGGCGAGCTGCTGCATCGACAGTCGACGATCCATCGACGTCTTCTGGATCCACCGGAACGCCGCCGGCTCCGACAGCCCGTAATCCGTCTGCAGAATGCTCTTCGCCCGGTCCACCAGCTTCCGCGTCTCCAGCCGCTGCGCGAGGTCCGCGACCTCGCTCTCCAGAGCCTTCAGCTCCGCGAACCGGGACACGGCCATCTCGATGGCCGGCACCACGTCGCTCTTGCTGAACGGCTTCACGAGGTACGCCATCGCCCCGGCGTCCCGCGCCCGCTCGACCAGGTCGCGCTGTGAGAAAGCGGTGAGCATCAGGACGGGCGCGATGGACTCCTCGGAGATGCGCTCGGCAGCGGAGATGCCGTCGAGGATCGGCATCTTCACATCGAGGATGACGAGGTCGGGCCGGTGCTCCCGGGCGAGCTCGACCGCCTTCTCGCCGTCACCGGCCTCGCCGACGACCGCGTAGCCCTCTTCCTCGAGCATCTCTTTGAGGTCGAGGCGGATGAGGGCCTCGTCCTCGGCGATGACGACGCGGGTCGTCAGCGGCGGGACGTGCGACTTGTCGTCGTCGGCGACGGGCTGGGGCGACTCGGGCGTGGTCACGGGGCTCCTCGGTGTGGGGCACAATACTCCTCCCACGAGCCTACCTATTCGCTCGTCACACAGCCTTGCCCGGGTATTCCGTCCAGCGGAAATGCGGCGAGTCAGGGACACAGTGGCCTTCAGCTCGGCGCGGGCGCTGAGCCGGCAGGTACAGACGCCGATGGGGACGAGCCACGGGGCACCCGATCCGACGAGCAGCCGGCACCGCCGGAGCCCTGCACCCGGCACGGCAGCCAGGTCGCCGGCCCGGCCCACCCACAACACACTGGCGCACCCGCTCGAGACACGACGAGGGCCCGTCGGCTCGCCGACGGGCCCTCATGCGCATTCGAAGCCAAGGGACAGCCCTTAGCCCTCCGCGACAATGCGGCGCGCCGCCTCGGCCTTCTTCTGGTGGGCCGTGCGCAGCCTTTCCAGGGCCTCGACGTTCTTCTCGACGTCCGCCTTCTGGATCCTGGACTCGGCCTTGAACCAAATGTCGAGCAATCCCGTCTCCTCCTTGCACCGCACGTCCGCGACCGCGGTCTTCTTCTCCTTCGCGGCGACTGCCCTGCCCTGGAACACAGGGCTATTCAGCGGGCTCATCGGGGACTCATATCGGAAGCCGGAATTCCGCATGCATGCGGACCATTTCCGGAATCCCTCCTTCACCGACGGGTCCGTGAGTGATTCCTCATAGCTCTCGGTGGCGATACGGCTCGCGACCGCCGCCCCGGCCTGATCGTCGTACTCCTTCGAGAGCTTTCCGACCGACTGACCGAAACAGCCGTCCGCCGGGACGTCTTTCCCCTTGTACGTGACCTTTTCCCCGCCTCCCTGTTCCACACCCCGCTTTCCGTAGAACACCGGGAGGGCATCCGCCGGAAGGGCGGGCCGCGCCTTCGGCAGGGCTTCACGATTCGGGTGGTATCCGAAGCCCGCCGCCTCGCTCGCGCTCGACAGCCCATAGCGGCGGTCGGCGAGCTCGGGAGCATCCGTAGTCGGTTTCCGCGGCTCGTACACGATCCCGTACGTGCGCATGCAGCGGCGCGTCAGTACCTGCTGGGCGGACTCGATCGCGGTGTTCTCGGCGTCGGTGTAGCTGTACCGGGCGATGGGCAGCCGGTCGGTGTAGGTGACCTGCCGCTCGGCGGCCGGACCACCGGACGCGACGGGGTTCTCGGCGGCCCCGGCCGGGCCGCCGCCCTCACCCGCACCACTCCCGGGGGAGCAGCCGAGCAGGGCGGCGGCCAGGGCCAGGCAGGCCGGTGCCAGGCGTCGCATGCGGATCAGAACTTGTAGCAGTTGGCGTTGTAACGCCCGTAACCGAATGACGCGTTGTTGTTGTACGTCTTCACGAGACGGCTGGCGCCCTTGTAGGGCGGTATGGAGTCGCACGCGCCCGCGAGGTTGCTGTTGTAGTAGACGTTCAGGTCGAAGTCGCTGAGGTTCGACGCAGAGGCCGCATTGTTCTTGACGTACTGGCCTTTTCCGGAGCCGGTGTGCAGGAACGTGTAGCCGTTCAAGGAGTAGTGGTCGAAGCCCACGAACGCGGTATAGGAACCGGCGTAACCGCTGTTGTAGTAGAAGAGCATGCAGTACGGGTTGTAGTCATCGCAGTAGAGCGCCGCGGAGGCTTGCGACGGCGGGGCCATTCCGAGCACGAGTCCCGCCGTGGCAGTGGCGGTAAGGCCCAGAGAGGCGATCTTGCGGCGCACACGCATGGAGAATCCCCCTGTGTAGGTCAGACACTGATGGTGCAGCGCACGAATTCCTCGCCGCACGAGTCGCCCGATCGTAACACCCTTGATCCGTAAGGGAATTGAGTTTTTCGGCGCGCAACATCCCGGCGGAGGGACATCAGGGAGCATTCTGCCGATGTCTCTGAATGTGCCCACTTACAGGGCCCAATTCCCGTTCCCTGATCCCCCTGCGCCCCGAGGCCGAGTGCGAGCCTCGGCCGAGTACCGGGCCGGCGACTCGGCTCGCATCGCCGACCGGGCAATCGACGCCCTGCCCGGTGTTCGGCGAGCAGTCACCGGGATCCGGTCCTGGCGGCGCTCGCGAGGCGCGGACCGAGTGCGTTCGTCCCGCCGGTCAGCACGAAAGAGGGACATCGACCGCAGCGGCACATCCCGCGGTCCGCACCTGAGCTGCCGCCATCGACGACGGGCCGGTGTGACTCGGGGTGGTCACCGGGTTCCTCGTTCAGGGCAGGTGCTGCTGCGAACCAGCCCACCTACCTGCTGCACGCTTCTGTCACCAGGTACACTTCTGAGCGGCTACCAAGCCGGGTTGGCGGAATGGCAGACGCTGATGTCTCAAACACATCTGTCCGAAAGGACGTGCGGGTTCGACTCCCGCACCCGGCACGCTCAATAGCGGATGCTCACGTTCTCGTGAACATCCGCTTTTTGCTGCTCACGGCCACACCCCGTCACACAGGGTGGTCACGTGAACTTCCACGGCATGGAAGTGCGCCAGAAGGCGCTCAACCTCCTCCGGTCCGGCGCAAAGGGCGCGGACGTCGCACGTCAGCTGAATGTGCCTCGCGGCACCGTCTCGTACTGGCTCCCTGTTGATCGCTCCAAGCGGGGCGAGTGTCCGGGGTCACACAAGCCGAAGTGCCATCGGTGTGACGGCGTCGATCTCGACTCGACCTCCTGTGCGTACCTTCTGGGCCTCTACCTGGGTGATGGCCATATAAGCCAGTATTCACAGCATCGAGTGCCCAACCTCATGATCACTCCGGACGACCCCTGGCCCGGCATTCAGGACGAGGCCGAAGCGGCGATACGCAAGGTGTTCCCGGACAACGCCACCTGCCGGGTACAACATCTCCGTCGCCCGACGGGCGTCCGTCGCTCTCATGGACGCTCACGTCGGGCCGAAGCACTGACGACCGATCTACTTGGGGCTGTCGTCCTCGCCGATGTGGTGCACGCGGACCAGGTTCGTCGATCCGGGGACGCCGGGCGGGGAGCCGGCCGTGATGACCACGATGTCGCCCTTTTCGCAGCGGCCGATCCGCAGGAGCTCCTCGTCGACCTGGGCGACCATCGCGTCCGTGGAGTCGACGCGCGGGCCGAGGAAGGTCTCGACGCCCCATGTGAGGTTCAGCTGGGAGCGGGTGGCCGGGTCCGGGGTGAAGGCCAGCAGCGGGATGGGTGAGCGGTAGCGGGAGAGGCGCTTGACCGTGTCGCCGCTCTGGGTGAAGGCGACGAGGAACTTCGCGCCGAGGAAGTCGCCCATCTCGGCGGCTGCGCGGGCGACCGCGCCGCCCTGGGTGCGGGGCTTGTTGCGGTCGGTGAGCGGGGGCAGGCCCTTGGCGAGGATGTCTTCCTCGGCTGCTTCGACGATGCGGGACATCGTGCGGACCGTTTCGATGGGGTACTTGCCGACGCTGGTCTCGCCGGAGAGCATCACCGCGTCGGTGCCGTCGATGACGGCGTTGGCGACGTCGGATGCTTCGGCTCGGGTGGGGCGGGAGTTGTCGATCATCGAGTCGAGCATCTGGGTGGCGACGATGACCGGTTTGGCGTTGCGCTTGGCCAGTTTGATGGCGCGCTTCTGGACGATGGGGACTTGTTCGAGGGGCATTTCGACGCCGAGGTCGCCGCGGGCGACCATGATGCCGTCGAATGCGGCGACGATGTCGTCGATGTTCTCGACGGCCTGGGGTTTTTCGACTTTGGCGATGACGGGGAGGCGGCGGCCTTCTTCGTCCATGATGCGGTGGACGTCGTCGATGTCGCGTCCGCTGCGCACGAAGGAGAGGGCGATGACGTCGGCGCCGGTGCGCAGGGCCCAGCGGAGGTCTTCGATGTCCTTTTCGGAGAGTGCGGGGACGGAGACGGCGACGCCGGGGAGGTTGAGGCCCTTGTTGTCGGAGACCATGCCTCCTTCGATGACGGTGGTGTGGACGCGGGGGCCGTCGACGTCGGTGACTTCGAGGGTGACGCGGCCGTCGTCGACGAGGATGCGTTCGCCGGTGGTGACGTCGGTGTGGAGGCCTTCGTAGGTGGTGCCGCAGGTGTTGCGGTCGCCTTCGGTGGGTTCGACGGTGATGGTGAAGCTGTCGCCGCGTTCAAGGAGTACGGGGCCCTCGCGAAAGCGGCCCAGGCGGATCTTCGGGCCTTGAAGGTCGGCGAGGATCCCGACGCTGCGTCCGGTTTCGTCGGAGGCTTTGCGTACGTGGCGGTAGCGCTGTTCGTGTTCGACGTAGGAGCCGTGGCTGAGGTTGAAGCGGGCGATGTCCATTCCGGCTTCGACGAGTGCCTTGATCTGCTCGTATGTGTCGGTGGCTGGGCCCAGGGTGCAGACGATTTTTGCTCGGCGCATGGTTTGAGCCTAGACCTTACCTACGGGTAGCGAATTGGGTCTGCGTGTCGTCTCAACAACCTTTGGGTGAAGGGTTATTGACAAGTGTTGAATTGTGCAGCGGGGTGCTCTGATGAGCATTGTTTTCAGAGTTTTGGGGGTTCCATGGTGAAGCGGGCGTTCACCTGGGCCTAAGGGCTGCCGTTGGGGTTCGAGGTCGACGGCGGGGATGCTTCGGGTTCTGCTCCGCCGCATGCGGCACGGCCGCGGAAGCTGCCGGGGGCGGCCGGGGGTGCCGTAGGGGGCTGATGTGCGGGTCATGGGGCCACTGTCACGTCGGGGTCCGACCCGTGTGGTCATCAGATAGAAACCTGCAGGGGGTGTTGCGGGGCGCGGCCGGTGGGTCATTATCTACGCGCGTTGTGTACTGCGAGATCTGATCTGTGGGAGACGAGATGCCGCTCAACCGTAGGACGTTCCTGGGCACATCGGCTGCGGCCGGGGCCGGTGTGGCGATGGCCGGGGGTGTGGCTGTGCCTGCCGAGGCCCAGGGTCTCGGATCCGGGCGTCCGCCGAAGCGGTACTCGTTCACGGTGATGGGTACGACCGATCTGCATGGGAATGTCTTCAACTGGGACTACTTCACGGACAAGGAGTTCGACGACAAGGCGCACAACGATGTGGGTCTGGCGAAGATCTCGACGCTGGTGGAGCAGGTCCGTGCGGAGAAGGGCCGTCACAACACCCTGATGATCGATGCGGGTGACACGATCCAGGGCACTCAGCTTTCGTATTACTACGCGAAGATCGATCCGATCACGGCGCAGCGTGGTCCGATCCATCCGATGGCGCAGGCGATGAACGCGATCGGGTATGACGCGGCGGCGCTGGGCAACCATGAGTTCAACTACGGCATTCCGGTGCTGCGGAAGTTCGAGGAGCAGTGCGATTTTCCGCTGCTGGGTGCGAACGCGCTGGATGCGAAGACGTTGCGGCCGGCGTTCGCCCCGTATGTGATCAAGCAGATGCGTACGCCGCACGGTCGGGATGTGAAGGTGGCGATTCTGGGTCTGACGAACCCGGGGATCGCGATCTGGGACAAGGCGAATGTCAGCGGCAGGATGGTGTTCCCGGGGCTGGAGGAGCAGGCGGCGAAGTTCGTGCCGCGGCTTCGGTCCATGGGGGCGGATGTCGTGATCGTGTCGGCGCATTCGGGGACCAGTGGGACGTCGTCGTACGGTGATCAGGTTCCGTACGTGGAGAACGCGGCGGCTCTGGTGGCGGAGCAGGTGCCGGGTATCGATGCGATTCTTGTCGGTCATGCTCACCTGGAGATCCCCGAGTACTTCGTGGAGAACAAGGAGACGGGCAAGAAGGTGGTGCTCTCCGAGCCGTTGAAGTGGGGGCAGCGGTTGACGCTGTTCGACTTCGATCTGGTGTGGGAGAAGGGCCGCTGGGTGGTGGAGGGCGCGGGTTCGCGGGTGTTGAACTCGAACGTGGTGGCGGAGGACCCGAAGATCACGGGGTTGTTGGCGGATGAGCACAAGAAGGTTGTGGCATACGTCAATCAGGTGATCGGTACGTCTACGGCGGCGATGACGACGGCGGAGGCGGCCTGGAAGGACGAGCCGATCATTGATCTGATCAATGTGGTTCAGGCGGAGACGGTGAAGGCGGCTCTGGCGGGTGGCGCGTATGCGTCGCTGCCTGTGCTGTCGCAGGCGTCGTGTTTCTCCCGTACGGCGCAGATTCCGGCGGGGAATGTGACGATCAAGGATGCGGCGGGGCTGTATCCGTTCGAGAACACGCTTGAGGCACGGTTGCTGACGGGTGCGCAGATCAAGGATTATCTGGAGTTCTCGGCGCGGTATTACGTGCAGACGGCCGCGGGTGCTCCGGTGGATACGTCGAAGTTGACGAATGCGGACAACACGCCGGACTACAACTATGACGCGGTGTCGGGTCTGACGTATGAGATCGATATTGCGAAGCCGAATGGTTCGCGGATTGTGAATCTGTCGTTCGAGGGCAAGGCGATCGATCCGGCGGCGGAGTTCGTGCTGGCGGTGAACAATTATCGGGCGAGCGGTGGGGGTAACTTCCCGCATGTGCCGGGTGCGAAGCAGCTGTGGGCGAATTCGGAGGAGATCCGGAACACGATCATCGGCTGGGTGCAGGCGAAGGGTTCGGTGGATGGTGCGCAATTCGCTTCGGTCGACTGGCGGCTGACGCGGGACGGTGTGCCGGTGTTCTAGCGGTTGGGCGGGTGTGGCGGCCGTCTCCTCTTTGAGGGGGCGGCCGCCTTTTGTTGTGGGTGCGGGGGTCAGTTGCCTCGGACGAGCGGGATGAGGGCGGGGTGCTGGTGGGGGATGTGGGGGGTGTTCCCGGGGGTGAGGCCGAAGGTGGTGAAGGCGGTGCGTTGTGGGAGGGGGTAGGCGTTGGTCCGGGTGAGGTTGTTGAGGATGGTGGCGCTGCGCCAGGCGGCGAGTCCGAGGTCGGGGGCTCCGACGCCGTGGGTGTGGCGTTCGGCGTTCTGTACGTAGATGTTGCCGGTGACGGTGGGGTCGAGTTCGAGGCGGAACTGGGCGTCGATGCGGGGTCGTCCGGCGGCGTCGCGGCGGATGTGGGGGGTGAGGCCGGTGAGGAGGCGGTCGAGGGGGCGTTCGCGGTAGCCGGTGGCGAGGACGACGGCGTCGGTGGTGAGGCGGGTGCGGGTGTTCTGTTGGGTGTGTTCGAGGTGGAGTTCGACGCGGGTGTTGGCGAGGCGGCCTGCGGTGCGTACGTGGACGCCGGGGGTGAGGGTGGTGTCGGGCCAGCCGCCGTGGAGGGTGCGCCGGTAGAGCTCGTCGTGGATGGCGGCGATGGTGTCGGCGTCGATGCCTTTGTGAAGTTGCCATTGGTGCGGGATGAGTTCGTCGCGTACGGATTCGGGGAGTGCGTGGAAGTAGCGGCTGTAGTCGGGGGTGAAGTGTTCGAGGCCGAGCTTTGAGTACTCCATGGGGGCGAAGGCGCCGGTGCGGGCGAGCCAGTGGAGTCTTTCGTGTCCGGCGGGGCGGGCGCGGAGGAGGTCGAGGAAGATTTCGGCGCCTGATTGGCCGGAGCCGATGACGGTGATGTGTTCGGCCTGGAGCAGTTGTTCGCGGTGGTGGAGGTAGTCGGCGGAGTGGATGACGGGGACGGATTCGGCTTGGGCGAGGGGTTTGAGCGGGTCGGGGATGAAGGGTTCGGTGCCGATGCCGAGGGCGATGTGGCGGGTGTAGGCGCGGCCGAGGGCTTCGACTTCGCCGTGGGTGTCGAGTTGGGTGAAGTCGACTTCGTAGAGGGTGCGTTCGGGGTTCCAGCGGATGGCGTCGACTTGGTGGCCGAAGTGGAGTCCGGGGAGTTGGTCGGTGACCCAGCGGCAGTAGGCGTCGTATTCGGCGCGTGCGATGTGGAAGCGCTCGGCGAAGTAGAAGGGGAAGAGGCGGTCGCGGCTGCGTAGGTAGTTGAGGAACGTCCAGGGGCTTGAGGGGTCCGCGAGGGTGACGAGGTCGGCGAGGAAGGGGACCTGGAGGCTGGAGCCGTCGATGAGGAGTCCGGGGTGCCAGTGGAAGGCGGGGCGTTGTTCGTAGAAGGTCGCGGCGAGGGGGTGGATGCCGTGGGCGAGGGCGGCGAGGGAGAGGTTGAAGGGGCCGATGCCGATGCCGACGAGGTCGTGTGGCTGGCCGGGGTCGGGGGTGGGTCGGTCGGTCATCGGGGTGGGTTGCCTTTCTGGACTGTGTGAGTGAGGTGGGTGATGAGGTCGAGGAGGGTCTGGAGGTCGTGGCGGGTGGTGTGAGGGTTGAGAAGGGTGGCTTTGAGCCAGAGGCGGTTGTCGGCGTGGGCGCGGCCGAGGACGGCTCGGCCGGTGGTGAGGAGGGTGCGGCGGACGGTGGCGACGGTGTGGTCGGTGGCGTCGGTGGGGCGGAAGAGGACGGTGGTGATGGTGGGTGGTTGGTAGAGGTCGAGGGTGGGGTTGTGGGTGATGAGGTCGGCGAGTTGGTGGGCGGTGTTGACGGTGTGGTCGATGAGGTCGGCGAGTCCGTTGCGGCCGAGGGCTTGGAGGGTGACGGCGATCTTGAGTGCGTCGGGGCGGCGGGTGGTGCGCAGTGAGCGGCCGAGGAGGTCGGGGAGGCCGGCTTGGGTGTCGTCGTGGGCGTTGAGGTAGGGGGCGTGGTGGTGGAGCGGGTGGAGGTGGTGGTGGTCGGGGACGGCGAGGATGCCTGCTGAGGCGGGTTGCCAGCCGAGTTTGTGGAGGTCGAGGGTGACGCTGTGGGCGCGGTCGAGGCCGTGGATTTTGGTGCGGTGGGTGGGGCTGAAGAGGAGTGGTCCGCCGTAGGCGGCGTCGATGTGGAGTTCGGCGCCGTGGGTGGTGCAGAGGTCGGCGATGTCGTCGAGGGGGTCGATCTGTCCGGTGTCGGTGGTGCCTGCGGTGGCGGTGACGAAGAGGGCTCGGTGGGGGGTGCGGAGCCGGGTGAGGGCTTCTTCGAGTGCCGTGAGGTCCATGACGCCGGTGGGGGCGGGGATGGTGTGGGGTTCGGGGAGGCCGAGGAGCCAGGCGGCGCGGGTGATGCTGTGGTGGGCGTTGGCGCCGGTGACGGTCTGTACGGCGCCGTGGCGTTCGCGGGCGAGGAGGAGGGCGAGCTGGTTGGCTTCGGTGCCGCCGGTGGTGATGAGGGCGTCGGGGTGGGGTCGGTGGGGGTAGATCTCGGCGGCGAGTGCGGTGGTGGTGTCGGTCTCGAGGGTTGAGGCTGCGGGTGCTTGGTCCCAGGAGTCCATGGAGGGGTTGAGGGCGGAGGCGGCGAGGTCGGCGGCTGCGGCGAGGGCGAGGGGTGGGGTGTGGAGGTGGGCGGTGCAGTGGGGGTGTGCGGGGTCTGCGGCGCCTTGGGTGAGTGCGGTGATGAGGGTGCGGAGGGCGTGGTGGGGGCCGGTGCCCTGGTCGGGGATGAGGGGGTGGGTGGCGTGGTGTATGTGGTCGGTGACGGCTTGGGGTCCGCCGGCGGGTAGGGGGCCGTGGCGTTGTTCGGCTCCGTCGTGGAGTGCGGTGAGGACGGTGTCGAGGAGGGGGCGCAGGGCGGTGGGGCCGGTGGTGCCTCCGGCGAGGGGTGGGGTGGGCATGGTGGTGGGGTCCTTCGCGCGCGCGTGGGTGGACGTGTCAGCTTGTCCGGGTTTCTGGTGGCGCGGCCGGTGAGCTCGGTGATCTGAACTCGAAAGGGGGACGGGTGGTGGCTGTGGGGGTGGTGGTGGGGGGCGGTGGTGGTATGGGTGTGCCCGGCTTCCCCTCGGTGGTGAGGGTGGGCCGGGCACGGGTGGTGCGGTGTGTGGTTGTGGGGGTGGTGCGGGGTTGTGGGTCAGTGGGCGTTGCGTACGGCGAGGGCGCGGCGGAGGTCGTCGATCTGGTCGGCGAGCTTGCGGCGCAGGGCGGGGATGAGGGTGTTGCCGTCCAGTGCTTGTTCGCCGAGGTGGAGGTTGTCGGCGGTGATCGCGTAGGTGGGGAAGGCGTGGCGTCCCGCGGCTTCGGCGATGGCGGGGCCCCGGCGGGCGGCGAGTTGGGTGGCGTCCGGGTAGTAGCGCGGGACGTACTCACTGGTGAGATCGGTCTGTTCGGCTTGCCAGAAGCCTTGCGCGGTGGCGATGAAAAGGTAGTTGGAGAGGGTGTCGTCGTTGAACAGGGCGTCCCAGGCGGCGGCTTTGGCTTCGGGGGTGGGGAGGGCGGCGCGGCAGCGGGCGGCGCCTTCCTGGCCGGTGGCGCTGGGGTCGTTCTCGAGTTCGGTGGCGATGGTGGTTTCGTCGATGGCGCCGAGGGTGGCGAGGCGGGTGAGGATGCGCCAGCGGAGTTCGGGGTCGAGTTCGGGTCCGCCGGGGACGGTGCCGTCGGTGAGCCAGGTCTGGAGGGTGTCGGGCTGGGTGGCGGCGTCGATGAGGTGGCGTACGGCGGTGAGTCGGAGGCCGGGGTTGGTGCCGTCTTCTGTGCGGCGGATGAGGTCGCGGCAGAGGGAGGTGAGGGTGGCGAGGACTGCGGGGCGGTTCTCCGGGGTGACGTAGTGTGCGGCGATCTGGGTGCCGGCGAAGCCCAGGACGCCTTGGAGGAGGGCGAGGTCGGTTTCGTACGGGAGGTGGGTGCGGGCGGTTTCGAGGTAGGTGGCGGGGTCGAGTTCGCCGTCGCGGACCATGTCGCGGGCGCTGTTCCAGATGACGGCTCGGGTGAGGGCGTCGGGGATGCCGGAGAGGCTGCGTACGACGGTGTTCCAGGAGGGTGCGTCGGGGCGGATCTTGGCGTAGGTGAGGTCGCCGTCGTTGAGGACGAGGAGGGCGGGGCGGCGGCCGGGGCGGGTGGTGGGGGTGCCGTCCTGGGGGATGTCGAGTTCGAAGCGTTCGCGGAGGACGAGCTGGTCGGGGCCCGGCTGGGTGTCGAGGGTGTGGTCGTAGGCGCCGACGGCGATGCGGTGGGGGCGGGTGCCGTGGTGGTCGACGGTGAGGGACCAGGTGGTGTCGGCTTCTTCGACGTGGGGGGTGAGGGTGTCGACGCCGGTGGTGCGGAGCCATTGGTCGGCCCAGGCGTGGACGTCACGATCGGTGGCGGAGGCGAGGTTGTCGATGAAGTCGGCGAGGGTGGCGTTGCCGAATTTGTGGCGCGCGAAGTGGGTGTTGATGCCGGCGAGGAAGTCCTTCTCGCCGAGCCAGGTGACGAGCTGGCGGAGGGCGGATGCGCCCTTGGCGTAGGAGATGCCGTCGAAGTTGAGCATCGCGGATGCGGTGTCGGGGACCGCGGCGGGGTCGGGGGCGACGGGGTGGGTGGTGGGACGCTGGTCGGCGTCGTATCCCCAGCCCTTGCGGGCCACGCCGAAGTCGACCCAGGTGTCGGTGAAGCGGGTGGCTTCGGCGAGGGTCTGGTAGCCCATGTATTCGGCGAATGACTCGTTGAGCCAGATGTCGTCCCACCAGGCGAGGGTGACGAGGTCGCCGAACCACATGTGGGCCATTTCGTGGGCGATGACCATGCCGCGGACTTGGCGTTCGGTGTCGGTGACGGCGGAGCGGTAGATGAATTCGTCGCGGAAGGTGACGAGTCCGGGGTTCTCCATGGCGCCGGCATTGAATTCGGGGACGAATGCCTGGTCGTAGGAGTCGAAGGGGTAGGGCTCGTCGAATTTTTCGTGGAAGCGGTCGAAGCAGGCGCGGGTGATGTCGAGGATTTCGTCGGCGTCGGCGTCGAGGTGGGGGGCGAGGGAGCGCCGGCAGTGTATGCCGAAGGGCTTCCCGGCGTGCTCGGTGGTGACGGAGTGCCAGGGTCCGGCGGCGACGGCGACGAGGTAGGTGGAGATCAGTGGGGTGGGGGCGATGGTCCACCGGCCGTTGCCGGTGTGTCGGGCGATGCCGTTGCCGAGGACGGTCGAGTTCTCGGGGGCGGTGACGGTGAGGGCGAAGACGGACTTGAGGTCGGGCTGGTCGAATGCGGCGAAGACGCGTTGGACGTCTTCCATGAAGAGCTGGGTGTAGAGGTAGGTTTCGCCGTCGGTGGGGTCGGTGAAGCGGTGCATGCCTTCGCCGGTGCGGGAGTAGCGCATGGCGGCGTCGATACGGAGTTCGTGTGCGCCGGGGGTGAGTGCGGTGAGGGGGAACCGGTTCTCGGTGAGGTCGGCGGGGTCGAGGGGCTGTCCGTCGAGGGTGATGGAGCGCAGGGTGGCGGGCTTGAGCTCGACGAAGGTGTCTCCGGCCGCGAGTGCGGTGAATTGGATGACGGTGCGGGAGTCGAAGGTGTCGTCTCCCGTGGTCAGATCGAGGTCGATCGTGTACTTGTCCACGTCGAGGAACTGGGCTCGGGTCTGCGCTTCGTCGCGCGTCAGTACGGACATGGATCCACTCTGCCGCATGGGGTGGGGGGTGCACAGGTGGGTTCTCGCAGGGCTGAGCCGGTGCGGGTTCGCGGGGTGGGTGCGCGGGGCGGGGTCGGCGGGATGGGTTCGGCGGGGTGGGTTCGCGGGGCGGTTCCACGCGGCGGGTCCGCGGGGTCAGTGTCCTGAGGTGGTCTCCGGCGGGGTGGGGTCGGCGCGCCGGTGGTGGAGGAGGACGACTCCGTTGCCGAAGGTGCGGGTCCCGGCGAGACGCAGGCCGGTTCTGGTGTCGGATGCCTGGAACAGGGGTTTGCCGCGTCCGATGAGTACGGGGTGGACGTAGATCCGGTATTCGTCGATCAGGTCGTGCTGTCGGAAGGCCGCTGCGAGATCGGCGCCGCCGAGGGCCAGGTCACCGCCGGGCTGTGCGGTGAGTGCCCGGATCTGTTCGGGGTCGACCTCGCGTAGGACGGTGGTGTTCCAGTCGGTGGTTTCCAGGGTCCGGGAGAACACGGTTTTGGGCATGTCCCGCCAGATTCGGGCGTAGTCCGCGACGGGTCCGGCGTTGGCGGGGTCGGCGTCGGCAGTGGGCCAGAAGTCCGCCATGAGCTCGTGGGTGACGCGTCCGGTGAGGAAGCCGCCCATGGTGCTGAGCTCTTCGTTGAAGTGGCGGTGCAGTTCGTCGTCGACGAGGTGCCAGCCGATGTCGCGGTCAGGTCCCTCGATGAATCCGTCGAGGGACACCGACGTCATCAGGATGATCTTCCTCGTCGTCTGTGTGCGGGAATCGGTCACGGGCCGGACGATACGCCTGCCCTGTGGGTGTGGGTCCGTGTCAGGATGATCTGCCCGAAATCCACCCTTCCTGATCACGGTCGGGCTCGGGTCGGCCCCGCTCTCAAGGCGCGGTACGTCGCGGGCCCCGCCTCACCACGGGTTCCGGCCGCGCAACGAAGCGTCACGACGGTGAGAAGATGTGGTTGCTGATCAGCCGGGCGGCGCCGACGACGCCGGCGACCTGGCCGAGTTCGCCGAGCACGATCGGCAGGTTGCCGGTCGCCAGCGGCAGCGACTGACCGTAGACCTGGGTGCGGATGCTCGCCAGGAGGTTGTGGCCCAGTCCGGTGAGCCCTCCTCCGATGACCACCAGGCCGGGGTTGAAGAAGCTGACCAGGCCGGCGATGACCTGACCGGTGCGGTTGCCTCCCCGGCGGATCAGATCCAGGGCCGCGGCGTCCCCGGCGGCCGCGGCGGCCGACACGTCCTCGGGGGTCAGCCTCCCGGCCGATGCAAGCCGTCCGGCCAGCTCCGTCGAGCGGCCGGACTGGGCGAACGCGGTCGCGTCGCGCACGAGGGCGTTCCCGCCGAAGTAGGCCTCCAGGCAACCCGTATTGCCGCAGGCGCACCGCAGCCCGTCCGGGTCCACCTGGATGTGGCCGATGTCACCGGCACTGCCGGTCATGCCGCGGTGGACCTCGCCGCCGACGACGATGCCGCAGCCGATGCCGGTCCCGAGCTTCACGCACAAGAAGTCACGTACGGACCGGGCGACGCCGGCCTGCTGCTCGCCCAGGGCCATCAGGTTCACGTCGTTGTCGACGAGGACGGGGCAACCGAGCTCCTGGCTCATCGCCTCGCGGACGGGGAAGCCGTTCCACCCGGGCATGATCGGCGGCGCGACGGGGACACCCTCCGGGAACCGGACGGGCCCCGGCACACCGATCCCGGCACCGTCGAAGTGTTCCGTCGACGTCGCCTCGCGCAGCTTGCCGGCCAACGCCAGCACCCGTTCGAAGACCGCGACCGGGCCGTCGCGCACGTCCAGCGGCTCGGCCACGTGGCCGAGGACCTCCAACTCTGCGTTGGTGACCGCGACATCCACGGAGGTGGCACCGATGTCCACGCCGAGGAACCGCAGCGACGGGGCGACCCGCACGTTGTGCGAGCGGCGGCCGCCGCGGGAGGCGGCCAGGCCGTCCGGGACGACCAGACCGGTTTCCAGCAGCCGGTCGATCTCGAACGCGAGCTTGGAGCGCGACAGCTCGACCAGGTCCCCCAGGGCGACCCGGGACTGCGGGCCGAGGTCGCGCAGGAGGCGGAGCAGCCGAGCCTGATGCATGTTGGCCGGTCGAACCGTCGTACTCCTCACGCCGCCCCCGTCGTGGTCAGAGCCGCTCGCATGCCCGGTGCTCGGGGGCGCGAATTCTACCGGACCGTAGCACCGTGCCGTCGACGGCAAAAGAAACCGAGTCACAGGACTTTCATCAGCAGTTGAACAAAGTCGGTTCGAAGCAGAACAGTCTCGTTGCCGCCCGGGCTCTTGCAGAGGCGGCCAGGCCCGATGGGGTGGAGCACGTCCAGCTCCACCCCATCGGTTCTGGTGCGTTGTCCGGTTCGCCCGGCGGGCCGCCGCCGCAGCCGACCGAGGTACATGGCTCAGGCGGCGTCACCGCCCGGCCGTGAACTCAGCGACCGGCGAGACTGTGGTTCGGCATGCCGACGTCGGACTGGCCGGCCGCCTTCTTGATCAGGGCGGCCTCCCGCTGGTCCAGGACTCCCTCCTTCCGCAGTGTCGTGACGATGTCCCCGACGTGTGAGACGAACGCGCCGTGGTTCTTCCAGGCCCGGTGGTCCTCGATCAGCTCGTTGACCGTGCAGCCGTTGGTCGTGACGCGGTTCGGGACACCGGTGTTGATCGAGCCGGTGAACACGGTGGAGCGGTCGTCCGTTTCAGGACAGTCGGTCGGCGGCTTGCTGTCGACGACGGTGAGGGACAGCGACTGCGGCGTGGAGGTGTTGCCGGCCTTGTCGCTGGCCCGGTAGAGCAAGGTGTGGCTCCCGGCTCTGTCGATCGCCACCGGGGCGGAGTACTGCAGGTAGGGGCCGCCGTCGAGGGAGTACTCGATCCTGGCCACACCCGACTCCGCGTCCGAAGCCGTCACCGTCACCGTCGCGCTGCCGACGTAGTCACCGGAGTCGTTCTTCGTGCCGGACACGGAGGCCGACACCTGCGGCGGCGTCCTGTCCGCGGGCGGAGCCGCCACGACGGTGAACTCCACCGACTGCGGTGTGGAGGTGTTGCCCGCCTTGTCGGTCGCCCGGTAGCTCAGCGTGTGCCGGCCCACGGCGTCGACGCCAACGGGCGCCGTGTAGCTGCGGTAGGACGCGCCGTCGAGGGAGTACTCGATTCCCGCCACGCCCGAATCGGCGTCGGAGGCGGTCACTGTGACGGTCGCGCTGGACACGTAGTTCCCGGCGGAGTCCTTGGTTCCGGACACTGTCGCGGAGGTCTCGGGCGGCGTGGTGTCCTTCGGCGGCTCCGGTGCCACGACAGTGAACTCCACCGACTTCACCGACGACGTGTTGCCCGCCTTGTCCGTCGCCCGGTAGCTCAACGTGTGCCGACCCACGCTGTTCACCACAACTGGCGTTGCATAGTTGCTGTATGAGGCACCGTCGAGGGCATATTCGATCCCGGCCACGCCCGACTCGGCATCGGAAGCGGTCACTGTGACCGTGGCGCTGGAAACGTAGTTCCCGGCGGAGTCCTTCGTCCCCGACACCGTCGCGGAGGTCTCGGGCGGCGTGGTGTCCTTCGGCGGCTCCGGCGCCACGACAGTGAACTCCACCGACTTCACCGACGAGGTGTTGCCCGCCTTGTCCGTCGCCCGGTAGCTCAACGTGTGCCGACCCACGGCGTCGACGTCAACCGGCACCGTGTAGCTGCGGTAGGACGCACCAT
>NZ_JBHVEE010000032.1:21192-81504 GCF_042802415.1 Streptomyces sp. NPDC057486
TCCGTCGCCCGGTAGCTCAACGTGTGCCGACCCACGGCGTCGACGTCAACCGGCACCGTGTAGCTGCGGTAGGACGCACCATCGAGCGAGTACTCGATTCCCGCCACGCCCGACTCAGCATCGGAAGCGGTCACTGTGACCCTCGCGCTGGACACGTAGTTCCCGGCGGAGTCCTTCGTCCCCGACACCGTCGCGGAGGTCTCGGGCGGCGTGGTGTCCTTCGGCGGCTCCGGCGCCACGACAGTGAAGTCAACCGACTTCACCGACGACGTGTTGCCCGCCTTGTCCGTCGCCCGGTAGCTCAACGTGTGCCGACCCACGGCGTCGACGTCAACCGGCACCGTGTAGCTGCGGTAGGACGCACCATCGAGCGAGTACTCAATTCCCGCCACGCCCGACTCAGCATCGGAAGCGGTCACTGTGACCCTCGCGCTGGACACGTAGTTCCCGGCGGAGTCCTTCGTCCCCGACACCGTCGCGGAGGTCTCGGGCGGCGTGGTGTCCTTCGGCGGCTCCGGCGCCACGACAGTGAAGTCGACCGACTTCACCGACGACGTGTTACCCGCCTTGTCCGTCGCCCGGTAGCTCAACGTGTGCCGGCCTACTTTGTCGACCTCAACTGGAGCTGTGTAGTCGCTGTATGAGGCACCGTCGAGGGAGTATTCGATCCTGGCCACACCGGACTCCGCGTCCGAAGCGGTCAACGCCACGCTCGCGCTGCCCACGTAGTTCCCGGCGGAGTCCTTCGTCCCCGACACCGTCGCCGACGTGTCCGGCGCAGTGGTGTCGTCGCCGGGCGCGGCGGTGACAATGAGCTCACCCGTCATCATCTGGTGGCCCGGCATCGCGCAGAAGTAGCGGTAGACGCCAGGCGTGAGGGTGACTTCGACCGTGTGCCTGCCTCCCTCGGAGTCGAAGGGGCTCGCCAGGATGTTGAGGCTGACATCGTTGTTGTAGTCGGTGTTCGAGGCGTCGAACGTCAGGGTGTGCGTCAACCCCGTCGTGTTGCCGGTCGCCGCACTGCTCTCGAACACAATGGTCGCCTTGCCCGCCACCGCGGTGGTGGGGGCTGACGTGTACTTCGTGTAATCGTCGCCGGCCGTCCAGGTGAGCACCTGGGGCGCTGCGGTCTTCTCCGCGTGATTCACCGCCGCGTACGCGGCCGGAACGGCCAATGCGAAAGCTGTGAAGACAACGGCCATCAGTGCCATCAGCACCGGATGCTCGCTGAATCGGTCACGTAGCGCGGATCTTGAGGGGGGCGGATCCGTCTGGGCATGGAGCAGTCTTCTGAACACCACTGCACCTTTCAGGAATTCGCTTGTGCGGCACCGCGCAGGACTCGCGGTCCCGCCGGGTGGACGATCAGCCGCCGGGATGAGCGCGTTCGGGAAGCGAGTACTGCGCTCACCGGACCGGCGCCCTGGACGGAACGGGGCGAGTGCCGCGCTTCGGTAGTCGCCCGCGCGCGACGACGACGGGGACCGCCGTCACTCACGCACAGGCGGCATCCGCCCCTGTCGCTGCGAGGCCGCTGGCGCCGCGAACCCGAGGGCGGGGTTCACGCAACCTCTTTCAATGCGGCAACGAGGGGAAGCTAGCGGGTCTTTTGACTATCCGCCAAGACCTATGACGAGAATCCAACCAACTTTGACCTGAGTCTGGAAAAACTGGATGCGTGCTCGCTACGGTGTCCAGGTCCCGAGGCGAACCCCCTTCGCCCAGCCGATCCGATCCCGGCCGTAGCCGGCACATCGAGCCAAGCCGGACCGCTTCCACCGGGGTCCGGCCAAGTCGGACCGTACCCACCGGAGTTCGGTCCGGCGACCGCCCCGCCTGTCTCGCGGGGTCGAACGCCCGGCGCACCACCGCGTACCGCCGTGACGGGACAGCTGCCGTCGGCGGCGACTCACACCACGACGACGAAAAGCCTTCGGGCACCTTCGTGTTTCGAGGATTTGGAGAGCGATGACCGACTCAGGCGCAGGCACGAGACACCTCTTCTCCCGGCGAGCGTTCGCCACCGGCGCGGCCGCCGCGGCGGTCGTGCCCACGGTGCTCGGCACCTCCGCCGCCGCCCCGAAGGACAAACCCGGCGAAGGAAGCGGTCAAGGAAACGACAAGGGCACCGTCCGTGAGCTGACGCTGTACATGGAGAACCTGCCGAACGGGCAAATGGGCTACGGCCTGGAGCCCGGTAAGGCGTCGATCCCCGGCCCGCTCATCGAGCTGACCGAGGGCGACACGATGCGCATCGAGGTCGTCAACAACCTGAACGTCGCCGCGAGTCTGCACGTGCACGGTGTGGACTACGACGTCGCCAGCGACGGCACCAAGATGAATGACAGCGTTGTCGAGCCGGGCGGCCGCCGGACCTACGTCTGGCGCACCCATGCTCCGGGACCGAACCGCGACGGGACGTGGGAGGCCGGCAGCGCCGGATACTGGCACTATCACGATCACAACGTGGGGACCGAACACGGCACGGGCGGCCTCAAGAAGGGCCTGTACGGCCCCGTGATCGTGCGCCGCAAGGGCGACGTGCTGCCCGACAAGCAGTTCACGGTCGTGTTCAACGACATGACGATCAACAACAAGGCCCACCACGACACCCCCACCTTCACGGCCGTCCGCGGCGAGCGGGTGGAGTTCATCGTCATCACCCACGGGGATTTCTTCCACACCTTCCATGTTCACGGCCACCGCTGGGCGGACAACCGCACCGGGATCCTGCAGGGTCCGCAGGACGTGAGCCGGATCATCGACACCAAGACCGTCGGCCCCGCGGACTCCTTCGGGTTCCAGGTGATCGCGGGTGCCCGGGTCGGCGCAGGTGCCTGGATGTACCACTGCCACGTCCAGAGCCACGCGGACATGGGCATGGCCGGGATCTTCCTCGTGACCGAGGCCGACGGCTCGGTCCCCGGCGGCATGCCCCACCACTAGAAGGCAGCGGCGGGGTCCCGATACGGGCTCCGCCCCCCGAAGCCACGCCCGTCAGGCCTGCCTGACGGCCTGACGGGCGTGTACCAACCTGCCGCCGGTCGGTCCTCGTCCGCGAGGACCGGAGGCGAACCTGGCCTCCCTGCTCCGGCACCCTGCCCTTCCCGGGCAGCGTGACCGCCCACCGAAAGCCGTCGCGCCCGGCGCATGCCGGGCGGGGGCACCTGCGGCAGCCCTCGCTCCATCCCCTGATCGCTCTTCCGTTTCCGGATCGAGTCAAGGAGCACACATGGGCAAGAGAGACCTGTTCGCCCTGTCGAGACGAAGCGGATCACCGCCGTCGCGTCCTGCGCGGACCTCTCGTCACGCGTGGCCCTGGCGCCGCGCGGTCGTTCTGCTGTCCAGCGCCGCACTGACCGTGGGGCTGTCCACGCTGCCTTCCGTGCAGGCACAGGCGCAGCCGCCCGTCGAAAGCGTCGGCCAGGACCAGGGCGCCGCCACCGAAACCAAGGTGAACGTCCTGGTCTTCCACGGACCGGCCGCCAAGCAGGACGACCCGGTCAACAAGGCCACGGCGGCGATCGAGAACCTCGGCGAGAAGAACGGGTTCAAGGTCGTCGAGTCCGAGGACGCGAGCGTGTTCAACACCGCCGACCTCGCCAAGTACCGAGGGGTGGTGTTCCTGTCGGCCGACGGCGTGACGCTCAACGCCGAGCAGGAAGCCGCGTTCCAGTCGTACATCAACAACGGCGGCGGCTTCGTCGGCGTCCACGACGCCGCCCGGGCCCAGTCCGACTCCTCCTGGTTCACCGGGCTGATCGGCACCCGCCCGGCCCTGGGCCTCCCCGACCCCGAGAAGGTCGTCGAGAGCGCGGCCAACGGGGAGAACCCGCCGAACGAGACCAAGGACAAGCTGTTCGACGGCAAGAACGACACCAAGTGGCTGGCCCGTACGCCGACCGGCTGGGTCACCATGAAGCTGGACAAGCCCGTCGCGGTGGTCAACTACGCGTTGACCTCCGCCAACGACTCCTCGGGACGGGACCCGAAGGACTGGAAGCTGCAGGGCTCGGAGGACGGCGAGACCTGGAAGACCCTGGACACCCGGACCGGCGAGACCTTCTCGTCGCGGTTCCAGACCAGGCAGTTCCAGTTCACCAACAGCACGGCCTACCAGCACTACCGGCTGGACATCACCGCCAACAGCGGTGAGCCGCTGACCCAGCTGGCCGAGCTGCGGCTCTTCAGCGCCAAGCCGACGCCCCCGCAGGATTCCAAGGTCCAGGAGTCCGTCGTCAACGTGACGGACCGTCAGCATCCCGCCAACAAGGGGCTTCCGCTCAACTGGACGCGCTCCGACCAGTGGATCAACTGGGACCCCAACCCGATCGGCAAGGTTCACACCATTGCCCAGGTCGAGGAGGGGAAGTACAAGCCCGGGCTCAGCGCCAACGGCCCGTTCCACCCGATCTCGTGGTGCCGTGACTACGAGGGCGGCCGGTCCTTCTACACCGGCATGGGCCGCACCGAGGAGAGCTACACCACCGACACGAAGTTCCAGAACCACCTCCTCGGCGCCATCCAGTGGACCACCGGCATGGTCCGCGGCGACTGCCAGGCGACCATCGCGTCCAACTACAAGACCGAGCGGCTGACCGCCCAGAACCAGGCGGGGAAGCTCGACCAGATCGGTGAGCCGCACGGCCTCACCATGGCCCCCGACGGCAAGGCCTTCTACATCGGCAAGGCCGCCTGCCCGTCCGGCCCGATCAGCTCCTGGAACGACCCCAAGGTCGGCCTGGGCTGCGGCACCATCCACCAGTGGGACTCCAAGACCAAGCAGGTCAAGCTGCTCACCACACTCGATGTGATGGGCAACCGGGGCAGCGGTGACGAACTGGTCAAGAACGAGGAAGGCCTCGTCGGTATCACCCTCGACCCGAAGTTCGAGAAGAACGGGTGGATCTACATCTACTGGATGCCGTACGAGTCGATCGACCGCGACAAGCGGATCGGCCAGCGGACGGTCTCCCGGCTCACCTACGACTTCGCGAACGAGTCCATCGACCAGTCCACCCGCAAGGATCTGCTGCACTGGGACACCCAGATCCACAGCTGCTGCCACGCCGGTGGCGGGATGTCCTTCGACAAGGACGGCAACCTCTACATCGGCTCCGGTGACAGCAACTCCTCCGGCGGCTCCAGCGGCTACTCCGGGAACAACTGGACCCAGGACTACAAGGGTGTCTCCTTCCAGGACGCCCGCCGCACCGCCGGTAACACCAACGACCTCAACGGCAAGATCATCCGTATCCACCCCGAGCCCGACGGCACCTACACCATCCCCAAGGGCAACCTCTTCGCGCCGGGCAAGGCCAAGACCCGTCCCGAGATCTATGTGATGGGTGTCCGCAACATCGCTCGGCTCTCCGTCGACCCGGTGCACAACTGGCTCAACGCCGGCTGGGTCGGGCCGGACGCGGGAACGTCGAGCCCCGAGCTGGGCCCGGCCAAGTACGAGACGGCCACGATCATCACCTCCGCGGGCAACCAGGGCTGGCCGTACTGCATGGGCAACCGGCAGCCGTACCGTGACCGCAGCAACACCGACGCCAGTGTCCTCACCGGCTGGTACGACTGCGACAACCTCAAGAACGAGTCGCCGCGCAACACCGGCCTGGTGGACATCCCGCCGGCCCGCGACAACATGATCTGGTACTCACCCCAGGGCGGCGGCCCCGTCTTCCCCGAGCGCTCCGACGGCAGCGGTGTCCCGAGCTACGTCGACAGCGAGGCCACCTACACCCAGCCGTACCTCAAGGGCGGCGGCCAGGCCATCATGTCCGGTCCGACCTACCACCGCTCCCAGGTGGACACCAAGAGCGGTGTCGCCTGGCCGGCGTACTGGGAGGACAAGTGGTTCATCGGTGACGAGTCCAACTCCAACAACCGGGTCGCGGTGACCGTCGACCCCGACCAGGTCAAGGACGCGGGCGCGCCGGCCTTCGGCGAGGACCTGCGCAGCATCATCGCGCCGGGCAGCGGCTCCACCCAGCTGCAGAGCTGGATGGACGCCAAGTTCGGTCCCGACGGTGCGCTGTACATGCTCGACTACGCGGGCGGTTTCTTCAGCCTGCACTCCAACCAGAAGCTCATCCGCATCACCTACCAGGGTGGCCCGGCCACCCCGAAGCCGCAGGACGCCGGGGCGCGCGTCATCACCCAGAGCAAGCCCAAGACGGTGGCGTTCTCCGGTGCCAAGGTCGGCGGTGTGGCCTGGGAGTGGGACTTCGGTGACGGCAGCGCGCCGTCGCACGAGGCCAACCCCACGCACACCTACGCCGACTACGGCACGTACCAGGCGAAGCTGACGGTCACCTACGCCGACGGCGAGAAGGCAACCTCGACGTTCGACGCCAAGGCCGGCTGCCCCGCGCCCGACGCCCGTCCGACCGTCAAGCTGCTCGACACCGACACCGGCGTGGCCAACCACCGCGCGGGCGGCGACTGCACCGTCAACGACCTGATCGACGACGAGGCGTCCTGGCCGAACCACGGCGAGTTCGTCAGCCACGTCAACGGCGTGGTCAACAACCTCCGCAAGGAGGGCGTCCTCGACAACCGCGAGTCGGCGGCGATCAGCAAGGCGGCGGCGCAGAGCGATATCGGCAAGGTCGCCGGGTACCGGCCCCTCTTCGACGGGACCGCGGCAAGCCTCGCCGACTGGCGGCAGGCCGGCCCCGGGAAGTTCTCCCTCCAGCCCGACGGCACCATCCGCAGCTCAGGCGGCCTGGGCATGCTGTGGTACGCCAAGCAGGAGCTCGGAGACTTCTCGGTCAGGCTCCAGTTCCGGGACATGGCTCCGGGTAACGGCAACGCCAACAGCGGTGTCTTCATCCGGTTCCCGGACCCGCGGACGCCGCTGGCCGACCGCCCGGCCGGTAGTTGCGGCACGGTCGGTTCGGCTCGCACCGCCCCCGAGTGGCTCGCGATCTACTGCGGTCAGGAGATCCAGATCTACGACGGGGCCACGGGCGAGGTCCAGAAGACCGGCTCGGTGTACAACTTCAAGCCGGTGGGCCTGGACAAGGCGGGGGTGACCCCGAAGGGCCAGTGGAACGACTACGAGATCCGCGCGGTCGGGCAGCACTACACGATCATCCGCAACGGCGTGGTGATCAACGAGTTCGACAACACGCCCGGCAAGTCGTCGTCCCGGGCGGGTGACCCGCCCACGGACCTGCGTCAGTTCCTCAGCGGGTACGTGGGGTTGCAGAACCACAGCAACAACGACCAGATCGATTTCCGCAACATCCGGGTGCGGAACCTGTAGTCGCGATCGGTCGACCCCAAGCGTGACTCCGGGGGATGCCTACCCCCTCGGATACTCGCTGTAGCGGCACGGAAGCGAGGGCCGCGGCCTTGAGGTCGCGGCCCTCGCTGCGTGTTCGTACCTGACTGATGTTCGTCAGGGCCTCGTGGAGTGGGTGATCTCCGCGAACGTCGCCGGCTCAGGACGTGATGGAGGCCCGGAAGCGGTAACGGCCCGGTGCACTCTCCGTCGTGCACCGGGCCGTAGGAGGAGCTGCAGCGATGACGGCCCCGAGCCCGCGGGGCCCGGGGCGCGCGGGCTCGGCCCGCCGTACGGCGCAGGGTGCAGAGGATCAGTTCTCGGAGGGTGCGTCGCCGGTCGGGGGGTCACCGGCAATCCGCTCATGGTGCCTGATCACTTCGGCGATGATGAAGTTCAGGAGCTTCTCGGCGAAGGCGGGGTCGAGCTTCGCGTTCTCGGCGAGGCGGCGCAGACGGGCGATCTGTTCGGTTTCGCGCGTCGGGTCGGCCGGGGGCAGTTTGTGGTTCGCCTTGAGGTGGCCGACCTGCTGGGTGCACTTGAAGCGCTCGGCGAGCATGTGGACAACAGCAGCGTCGATGTTGTCGATGCTCTCGCGGAGCCGGTTCAGTTCCGCGCGTACGGACTCGTCGATGTCGCTCGGGGTCATGGTCGTCGAGCTTAGACGCCCGGGGTCCACGCGGTGATCGTCGGTGGGTGTTCGGGGTCGGGGACCTGGTCGCTCCAGCCGCCGGGAACGGCGCGGCCCTGTTGTTCACGGAAGCGGACGGGGGCGGTGCCGACGCGGCGGGCGAAGAGGCGGGAGAAGTAGGCGGGGTCGTCGTAGCCGACGCGGCGGGCGACCGCGGCGACCGGCAGGTCGGTTGCGGCGAGGAGTTCTTTGGCTCGGCCGAGGCGGATGCCGAGGAGGTAGTCCTTGGGACTGCAGCCGGCGCCGCGGCGTACGGCGGTGCGCAGTTCGGCGGGGGTCATGCTGTGGCGGGCCGCGTGTTCGGCGACGGAGAGAGGTTGGAAAGCGTCGCGGGCGAGCGCCTGCAGGACGGGGTCGCCGTCGGGGCTGACGTCGGCACGGGCGCGGCGCAGGGCGACGAGGAGTTCGTGGACGGCGGCGGAGGTCTCGACTTCGAGAAGGGGATTGCCGCGTCTGGCGGCGCGCACCATGCGGCTGACGGCGGCACGTGCTCCTGCGGTGTCGGCGAGGGGGACGAGGGGGCGGTCGGGTTCGATGTAGCCGAGTTCGGTGTAGGTGGTGGTGGCGGGGCCGGTGAAGTCGACGAAGGCTTCGTCCCAGCCGGTGCCGGGGTCGGCGCCGTAGTGGTGCGGGGTGCCGGGAGTGAGCCAGATGAGGCTGGGTGCGGTGACGGGTATGCGGCGGCCGTCGGGACCGCTGAACCAGCCGCTGCCGGAGTTGATGACCACGGCGACGTGGTGGTCGAGGGTGCGGGGACCGACGGTGGGCAGGGCGCCGTGTTGCAGGCCGACGCCCAGGCAGACGAGGCCGAGGCGGTGGTGGAGCGGGCTGGGCGTGAAGAATCGCATCCAGGTGTGGTACGTCGGCATCCGCTTTCCTTCCTCCGCTCGGCTCGGCCGGGCTCGACTCCGCCGGGCTCGCTTCGGCTCGGCCGGCCGCGGCGATCTGCGCATTGTGTCCAAACAGCAGTGATCTTTGTCCATGGACCGGCCGCACGCCAGGGGGCGAGGGTGGGTGGAACATTCCTCCCGGGTTCGCCCGCTCCGTGGTGCGTGCCGTTGTGCGGCCCCGGGGTGCGCGGACCCGGGGGTGGGACCGGCGCAACAGGAGAGTACGAGCACGATGGCTGATTTCACCGTGGGGGACGACCACTTCCGGCTCGACGGGAAGCCCGTACGCCTGCTGTCGGGGGCCCTGCACTATTTCCGGGTGCACGAGGCGCAGTGGGATCATCGGCTGTCGATGCTGCGGGCGATGGGCCTGAACTGTGTGGAGACGTACGTTCCGTGGAATCTGCATGAGCCGGAGCCCGGGGTGTTCCGGGAGGTGGCGGCGCTAGGCCGGTTCCTGGATGCGGCGCACCGTGCGGGGCTGTGGGCGATCGTGCGCCCGGGTCCGTACATCTGCGCCGAGTGGGAGAACGGCGGCTTGCCCGCGTGGGTGACGGGCCGGTTCGGGCGGCGGGTACGGACGCGGGACGCCGGGTATCTGGAGGCGGTCGAGCGGTGGTTCGCCGAGTTGTTGCCGCAGGTGGTGGAGCGGCAGATCGACCGCGGCGGCCCGGTGGTCATGGTTCAGGTGGAGAACGAGTACGGGAGCTACGGCACCGATCAGGTCTATCTGGGTCGGCTGGCGGAGGTGCTGCGCGGGCACGGGGTGAGTGTGCCGCTGTTCACGTCGGACGGGCCGGAGGACCACATGCTGACCGGTGGTTCCGTGCCGGGGGTACTGGCGACGGTGAATTTCGGCTCGGGGGCGCGTGAGGCGTTCGAGGTGCTGCGCCGGCATCAGCCGGAGGGTCCGCTGATGTGCATGGAGTTCTGGTGCGGCTGGTTCGAGCACTGGGGTGCCGCGCCGGTGGTACGGGATCCGGCGGAGTCCGCGGATGCCCTGCGGGAGATCCTGGAGTGCGGGGCGTCGGTGAATGTCTACATGGCGCACGGGGGGACGAATTTTGCGGGCTGGGCGGGGGCGAACCGCTCGGGTCCGGTGCAGGACCAGGATCTTCAGCCGACCGTGACGTCGTACGACTACGATGCGCCGATCGACGAGTACGGGCGGCCGACCGAGAAGTTCTGGCTGTTCCGGAAGGTCCTGGCGGAGTTCGCGGACGGTCCGCTTCCGGAGCTGCCGCCGGAGCCGTCCGGGCTTGCGGAGCCGGTGCGGGCGGAGCTGACCGGGTGGGCGCCGCTGTCCGTGGTGCTGGAGGTGCTGGGCGACGCGGAGCGGGCGGAGTCCGGTGTGCCGCCGACGTTCGAGGAGCTGGGCGTGGACCGGGGGCTGGTGCGGTACGAGGTCGCCGTTCCGGGTTTGCGACGCCCGTATGCGCTGGGTGTGACCGGCCTCCGGGACCGGGCGGTGGTGTATGTGAACGGGGTCCGGGAGGGCGTGCTCAGCGGCAAGAACGCCACCCTCGACGAGCCGGTGGCCGGCCCCGCGTGGGTCGAGCTGTGGGTGGAGTCGCTGGGCCGGGTCAATTACGGGCCGCGGCTGGGTGAGCCGAAGGGCATCACGGGCGGCATCCGGCACGAGCGGCAGTATCTGCACGGGGTGAGCGCGCGGGCGCTGCGGCTGGCATCTTTCGAGGAGCCGGGTGCGGTGGACGCGGTGCCGTTCGGGGCTGTCGCCGAGAGGGGTCGTGCCGGGCTGTACCGGGGTTGGTTCGAGTCGGCGGTTTCCGCGGACACGGGTCTTCCGGATCACGCGGGGCTCGAACTGCCGGGCTGGACCCGCGGGTTCGTCTGGGTGAACGGTTTCTGTCTGGGCCGTTACTGGTCGGCGGGCCCGCAGCGGACGCTGTATGTACCGGGTCCGGTACTGCGCGAGGGCGTCAACGAGGTATGGGTGCTGGAGGTGGAGGGCGCCGGGGATCCGTGGGTGGAGCTGGGTCCGGGTGTGCCCGTCCGGACGAGCACACCCGGGGGCGCTCAGAGCTGATGCGGTGGGGCCGGTCGGGGCGTCAGAGCGTGGCTGCCGGATTGCCGGGAAGCGCTCGCAGTCCTCACAGGGTCCGCATTCCGGCCGAGATCGCGAGCGGTGTTCGGGGCCGTCCTCGCCACTGTTGCGCGCGCATCCGCTTACAGTGGAGGCCGGTTGAGCGTCACGGATGGGGGTGCGGACGTGCCGGACGGCAGCCCGGTGGTGCATGGCTTCCCTCATCTGGACATCGTCCGGTCCGCGATCACCGCGCTGTACCGGAGGCTGTCGTACGACGGTGTGCTCAGGTACGCCCCGAGCCTGCTGCCCGCCGACGCGGCCTTCTCCGACCAGGACGATCTGTACCTGGGGGCGCAGCGCGTGGCGCGGGCGATGGTCCGGCATCTGCATCTGCCGGATGCCCGCATGATCGTCGGGTTCCGGACGATGGAGCATGCGGGGAGTGTCGAACTCGCGGCGGGGCCCGAGTACTTCATCGAGCTGAACGACCGCTTCCGCACGCATCGCAGGGACATCGGTGCCGCGCTGTCGCACGAGGTGACGCATGTGTTGTTGCACCGGCTGGGTCTGGAGTTCACCGGTACGCGGGACAACGAGATCCTGACCGACACGGCGGCGGCGTATCTGGGGGCGGGCTGGCTGCTGCTCGACGCGTTCCGGGAGGACGCCGCCTCCAGTCAGAAGCTCGGCTATCTCACCCCGGAGGAGTTCGGATACGTGCTGGCCAAGCGGGCGTTGGTGTTCGACGAGGATCCGTCGCCGTGGTTCACGAGTCCGCAGGCGTACACGGCGTATGTGAAGGGGCGGGCGCTGGCGCTGCGGGACGCACAGCAGCCTCCGCTGGCTGCGGCGGGCTGGGCCGGCCGACACCGTTACGCGAAGGACCGGCGGTACGCCCAGGACCATGCGGGGGCCGCCGCGCCCCCCGGGGTCCCGTACCGGTTCGAGGGGGGTCCGGGGGGTTGGCGGGTCTCGTTCGCCTGCCCGACCTGCCACCAGCGCATCCGGGTACCGGTCCGCGGCCGGGTGCGGGCTCGGTGCGGACTGTGCCGCACCGTACTGGACTGCAATACCTGAGCCCGTCGGGGCCCTCCGCCGTAGAGTCGATGGGTGGCAGAAGACCCGGTGACGGACACACGGAACCTGTTCGAGGCCGTGCACGAGGGTGAGGACGCCGTCGTGCGGCTGCTGCGCGCGGGGGCTCCCGCCGAGGCGGTCGACGAGGACGGTACGACGGCGCTCTATCTGGCGGCGGTGTCGGACCGACCGGGTGTGGTGCGGCTGCTGCTGGCGGCGGGCGCCGATCCGGACCGGGCGTGCGGGCCCGAGGCCGGCGATCTGCCGATCTGCGGCGCGGTGTGCGGCGGGCACACGGAGGTCGTCGAGGCGCTGCTGGCGGCCGGGGCGCAGCCCGATCTGCGGGAGCAGTTCGGGTTCACGGCGCTGCGATGGGCGGTGGGTCTGGGTCATGCGCGGATCGCGGAGGCGCTGCTCGCCCATGGTGCGGACCCCGATCTGCCGGGACCGGGGCCGGGGCACGAACCGCCGCTGGTGTTCGCGGTACGGCGCGGGTCTCTGGAGACGGTGCGGGCGCTGCTGCGGTACGGGGCAGGTGCGCGGGCCGGGGCACTGGAGGAGGCGCTGCGGGAGGCGCAAGGGATGCTTGCGCTGGATGTGGAGCAGGAGATGCGGCGCGCGCTCCGGGAGACGTACGGGGACGGGCCGGGGCTGGTGGTGCGCCGCACGGCGGTGGACGGCGGGGAGACGGTGACCGTCGAACTGGTGCGGGACGGGGAGCCGTTCGTGGGGCAGGAACAGCAGACGGGGCACGGTGCGATCGCCACGGTCCTGGAGGGGGAGCTGGGCCTGCGGGCGCCGTACGCGGAGCTGGCGGCGCGGGCGCTGCGCGGCGGGAACCCGGAACTGGACAACTGGCACGAGGCGGTCGAGGTGCTGTGGCGGCGGGGCGACGAGGAGACGTTCCAGGCGGGCGCCGCGTGGTGCGCGAGCGACGGTGAGCCGTTGCGACAGGCGTTCGGTGCGGATGTGCTGGCCCAGCTCGGTTTCCGCACCGGGTCGAAGCCTTTTGCCGCCCGTTCGGTTCCGCTGCTGCGGGAGCTCGCGCGGGAGGCGGCGGATACGGAGCTGATCCGGTCGGCGGTGCTGGGGCTGGGGCACCATGGCGATCCGGTGGCCCTGCCGGAGGTGCTGCTGCATGCGCGGAATCCGGAGCGGGTGGTGCGCCGTGCGGTGACACTGGCGCTGTTCGACCTGGTCTCCGGTGACCATGCAGAGGGGGTCGCGGCCCTGGTGGAACTGAGCCGGGACACCGATGCGGAGGTGCGGGACTGGGCGACGACGGCGCTGGCCACGCTGGACGCGGACACACCGACGCTCCGCGCGGCGCTGGCGGAGCGGCTGGACGACGCGGATCCGGACACGGTCGCGGAGGCGGCACATGGCCTGGCGCACCGTCAGGACCCGCGGGCGGTAACGGTGTTGGAGCGGTTGTTGCGGGAGTCGGAGCCGGACGGTTATGCGCGGTCGGTGGCGGTCGACGCGGCGGCGTACGTGGCGGACGGCCCGGTCAGGGAGCGTCTGGAACGGCTGTGTCCGCGCCTGCCGTGAGCGGCGCGGTGACGAGCGGGCAGCGGGTGCCCGAGTAGATGGTCGGCATGCACTTGTTGCAGTGGATGCACAGGGAACGCGCTCCGGCGTCCTCGGCCATCCGGTTGACCAGATCCGGCTCGCGCAGCAGCGCCCGGGCCATGGCCACGTACTCGAACCCTTCCGCCATGGCCCGCGTGACGGTTTCGCGGCGGCTGATGCCGCCGAGGAGGATCAGCGGGAGGCTGAGCTCCGCCCTGAACTGGCGGGCACAGGGCAGCAGGAACGCCTCCTCGTACGGGTAGGTGCGCAGGAATCTGCCGCCGGCGAGGCGTACACCGAGGCGCATCGGCTGCGGGAAGACCGCGGCGAACTCGGCGAGCGGTGCGTCGCCCCGGAAGAGGTACATGGGGTTCAGCAGGGAGCTTCCCGCAGTCAGTTCAAGGGCGTCGACTGTGCCGTCGTCCTGGAGCCAGCGGGCGACCTGGAGGCTCTCGTCGAGCCAGAAGCCGCCGGGTACGCCGTCGTCCATGTTGAGCTTGGCGGTGACGGCGATCCGGTCGCCGACCTCGTCGCGGACGGCACGGGCGATGCCGAGGGCCACTTTGGCCCGGTTGGCGAGGCTTCCTCCGTAGGCGTCGTCGCGGCGGTTGAGGCGGCGGCTGAGGAAAGAGCTGGCGAGGTAGTTGTGGCCGAAGTGCAGTTCGACGGCGTCGAATCCGGACTCGACGGCGAGGCGGGCGGCGGTGGCGTGTGCGCGGGTCACCCGGTCGATGTCGACGGGCGTCGCCGCTTTCGTCATCCGCATGCCGAGCGGGCTGAGGAAGCGGCAAGGCGCCAGGGCGGGGAGCCGGTTGGAGCGGGCGTCGGCGACCGGGCCGGCGTGTCCGAGCTGCGCGCTGACGGCGGCGCCCTCGTCGTGGACCGCGTCGGTGAGGCGGCGCAGCCCGGGCAGGGCTTCCCGACGCATCCAGATCTGGCGTCGCTCGGTGCGGCCTTCGGGGGCGACGGCGCAGTACGCGAGGGTGGTCATGCCGACGCCGCCCGCGGCGGGTCTGCGGTGGTAGGCGATCAGGGCGTCGGTGACGAGGCCCTGGGGTGTGACGCCCTCGAAGGTGGCGGACTTGATGATGCGGTTGCGGAGGGCGAGGGGGCCGAGCGAGGCGGGGGCGAAGGGATCGGGGACGAGGCGGTCGTGGGTGTGCATCGTCGGTCTCCGTTTCCGGGGGTGGGATGGGTTCCGGGCGGGCCCTCCGTCGCTGTCGGGTCCGACACCCAGGTCGTTGACCACGACCTTCGCCCCCTCGACGGCGAACGCCCGCGCACGGGCCCGACGCCCGTCACGACGACGATGCGTCCGGCGCAGATCCGGGTGTCGTGTGCGTCGCCGCTTGCGGTCATCTCACATCCCCTTGGTGGCGATGCGGGGCAGGCTGTCACCTTCCACGCCTAACAAATGCTTGGTGGAAAGGTAGCCGATCCGCTCATGCGTGTCTCCACCTCCAGCCCGCCACAGGCATGTCCGTCGCCATCGTCGGCCGCGGTGAACGGCTTCTGTCCCGGCGGCATCGGTCCGGTAGGGAACGCCGACGCGATCCTGGCGAGCGAGGACGCGACGTTCGGACTGCCTGATGGCGTCGGGACAGGTGGCGGTCCTGATCGAGGACCTGCCGCACTCCGCGGAGCTGGAGGAACGGGTGATGGAGGAGGCGCGGGAGGTACTGAAGGGACTGCCGCGGATGCAGGGGCGGGGTGCCAGGTCCGTACGGGGGCCACCACGATGCGGAACGAAAAAGCCGGACAGGCGGTTGGATCCAGCCTGTCCGGCTACCCCCGAAAGGGGTTCGGGGCGAGCCTCGGTGCGGCGACCGGGTCGACCGGCCACCACACCTCGTACGCGACTACGCCGCCCTGCGACCCCGCGCGGCCGCACTGCCGTTGCTCCGCCCGGAGCCTCCCGCACGCCCGGAGGACGCACCCGAACCGCTGCCACGGCCCGCGCCGCCGGCCCGCGCCGTTCCGCCACCCTGCGTGGCCCCGACCCCGGCTCCGCTTCCGGCGCCGGACCCACCGCGTCGGCCCCGGCCTCGGGTGCCGGAACGGAACGGCGCACCGCCTCCGCTTCCACCGGCCCCGCCGGACCGTGTGCGCGGCTTCGGCTGGGTCGGCTGGGGTACCTCGATGACGACCGCGATGCCGGACGGCTCGCGCGCCCCGGTGATCCGGCTGAGCTCCTCGTCGCTGGACTTGATCCGGGTGGTTCGCGGCGCGATGCCCGCGTCGGCCATCAGCCGGGTCATCTCCCGCTTCTCCTCCGGCAGCACCAGCGTGACGACACTGCCCGATTCCCCGGCGCGCGCCGTGCGACCGCCGCGGTGGAGATAGTCCTTGTGGTCCGTCGGCGGGTCCACGTTCACGACCAGGTCGAGGTCGTCGACGTGGATGCCGCGGGCGGCCACGTTCGTCGCGACGAGTGCGGTGACCTGACCGTTCTTGAACTGGTCGAGCGTCCGGTTGCGCTGCGGCTGGGAGCGCCCGCCGTGCAGCGCGGCAGCCCGGACACCGCTGGCCAGCAGCCGCTTGGCGAAGCGGTCGGCGGCACGCTTGGTGTCCACGAACATGATCACCCGGCCGTCGCGGGCCGCGATCCTGGTGGCGATGACCTTCTTGTCGGTCTCGTCGGCCACATGCAGCACGTGGTGCTCCATGGTGGTGACGGCGCCCGCGGAGGGGTCGACCGAGTGCACGACCGGGTCGGTCAGGAACATCTTGACCAGACGGTCGATGTTCTTGTCCAGGGTCGCCGAGAACAGCATCCTCTGACCGTCCGGCTCGACCTGCTTGAGCAGCCCGACCACCTGGGGCATGAAGCCCATGTCGGCCATCTGGTCGGCCTCGTCGAGAACGGTGATGGACACCTGGTCGAGTCGGGCGTCGCCGCGCTCGATGAGGTCCTTCAGCCGGCCCGGCGTGGCGACGAGCACCTCGGCGCCGCGGCGCAGCGTGCCTGCCTGCCTGCTGATCGACATGCCGCCGACGACGGTGGCGAGCCGCAGGTTCACGGATGTCGCGTACGGCGTGAGCGCGTCGGTGACCTGCTGGGCGAGCTCGCGGGTGGGGACGAGGACGAGTGCCAGCGGGGCGCGCGGCTCGGAGCGGCGTCCGGCGGTACGGGCGAGAAGCGCAAGGCCGAAGGCCAGGGTCTTGCCGGAGCCGGTACGTCCGCGGCCGAGGATGTCCCGGCCTGCGAGCGAGTTCGGCAGGGTGGCGCCCTGGATCGGGAACGGATCGGTGACGCCCTGCGCGGCAAGGGTTTTCAGCAGGGCGGCGGGCATGTCCAGCTCGGCGAACGCCTCGACGGCGGGCAGTGCGGGGGTCATGGTTTCGGGCAGGGCGAATTCGCCCTGCGGCGGCGTGGCCCTTCTACGGGGCGACGCCTTGCCGGATCCCTTGCCGGAACCCTTAGCGGTTGCCTGTGCCGGGGCCGTGCCGCGCCCCCTCGACGGGCGGGTGCGGGCGGGTCGGTCCTGGCGTTCGGAGCGGGTCATACGGAATTGCCCTCCTGGGGATTCCTGGGAACTACTGGGGACTGCTGGGGGACTCTACGGAGCGCGTGTACCGGCTCGTGAATTCTCGGTGAATGTTCGAGAATTCCGGTCGGTATGCGCCTGCGCGCTCGTACCCGTGGAACTCTCGGCGCATTTCTCCGGGGACAGCACAAGCCGGGACCCGCACCTTCACGGTGCGGGCCCCGGCTGCGAGGTACGCGTCGCGGCAATTAGGCCGGGACGATGTTCTCCGCCTGCGGGCCCTTCTGGCCCTGCGTGACGTCGAAGGAGACCTTCTGGCCCTCCTGGAGCTCACGGAAGCCCGAGGTGGCGATGTTGGAGTAGTGGGCGAAGACGTCGGCGCCGCCGCCGTCCTGCTCGATGAAGCCGAAGCCCTTTTCCGAGTTGAACCACTTCACGGTTCCAGTAGCCATGTCATTCTCCTCAAGAGGTGCAGTGCCGGAAATTCGCACTTTACGAATTCCAAGTCGCCGCATTGAGCCCCATCCGGAGAAAGCCGGAAAACAATAATGCGCCTGAGGAAGCATTCCCGTCAGGCGCACATAAAGTTCATGGGTACCAAAACTGCAACCGGACCACCGTAGCACGTTCTGCCGACCAGTGGCGGATCCTGCCACGCCGCCGGTCGGCGGACTTCCGCGGAAGCCTTGGCGGCAAGCGATTCACCGCCGTTCGATGATCGTCACGTTCACCCGGCCGCCGCCCTCGCACATGGCCTGCAGGCCGTGGCGGCCGGCCGTGCGTTCCGGTTCGTGCAGCGGCGCCGAGGGGTTCGGCGGCCACCAGGTCGATGCCGGTGCGCTCGACGAGGGCCCTCAGCACATGGGCGCCGAGGTCGGCTGGGTGGACGGCTCCGAGGCCTCCCCTGCGCCGACCGGGGTGCGTACCGCTTCGACGATGCAGGCCTCGGCCATGACTGCCGCTCCCTGAGAGGTCCGTGAGTGTCGGTCACGTACGCAGAGCGATGCCGTCCAGGACCATCGAGAGGTACTGGCGAGCGATTTCCTCGGGGCTGTGCTGTCCGCCCGGCCGGTACCAGGAGGCCGCGACCCAGACGGTGTCGCGGACGAACCGGTAGGTGAGCCGGATGTCGAGGTCGGCGCGGAAGACCTCGGCGGCGACGCCGCGTTCCAGCGTGCCGAGCCAGGCCTTCTCGAACTTCTGCTGGGAGTCGACGAGATAGGCGAAGCGTGGCTGGGTGGCGAGGTGCTTGGACTCCTTCTGGTAGATGGCGACGGCGGCGCGGTGCCGGTCGATCTCCCGGAAGGACTCGGTGACGAGGGCCTCGATGGTCTCGCGGGGGCCGAGTCCGGCGGCGAGCACCGCGTCGTACCCCTCCCAGAGTTCGGTGAGGAAGGTGGAGAGGATCTCGTCGATCATCGATTCCTTGGAATCGAAGTGGTAGTAGAGGCTGCCCGCGAGCATCCCGGCCTCGTCCGCGATCCTGCGGACCGTGGTGGCGTTGTATCCCTGTGCGGCAAAGACCTCTGCGGCGGTGTCGAGGAGTTCGCGGCGCCGCTCGGGCGAGGGGGTCACCTGGGGCTTCTTCTTGGTAGGCACCCGCCCATTCTCCGCCCGCGCGATGCCCCGCGGACGCGTCGGCGGGTGCATGGCGAGGCCGGGGGCGACGGCGTTGCCCCGTACGCCGCACATGGCGGCGCACCGGGTGAGCGCCATGACGCCGGCCGAGCCGGCCTTCTCCGCACTCTTCCTGGACGAGGTGTTCGTACCGGACGAGGACGTCATCGGGGACCCGGGGCAGGGTCGGCGCATCGCCATGTCGACCATGGGCAACGGGCGCGGGCGACCGAGGGGCCGGGGGCGTCCGGAGGTCGTTCCGCCCCGGTCGCCGGGCCGAGGGGCGGTGCCTGCCGGGCACGGCAGGCACCGGCTCGGGCGTCAGGTCGTCTCGCGCGGGTTGCCGTCGTCCGTTCCGCGATGGATCGTGCGCAGCGGCTCGCCCGGTCGCCAGACCCGGACGACCAGTTCCTCGTTCTCCACCCCCGTGCTGACGACCTCCGTCAGCTCCGCGCGGAAGAGATGGAACGGCTCCGGCGGCTTCACCTCCCCGACGAAACGGGCCAGGACGGCGGGGTCGGTCTCCTCCACCGCGTGGCCGCAGACCCGGACGTCGGCGTACTCCATCGCGTCGTCCGGTCCCGGATTCGCGTGCACCGCGAACCGCGGATCGCGCCGCAGGTCCAGAGCCTTGCGCGAGTTCGGCATCATGCCGAGCCACAGCTCACCGAAGTGGAAGTTCACTTCCAGCCCGGTCAGGCGTGGTGAACCGTCCTTGCGCAGGGTGGCCAGGACGTGGTGTTTGTGCTGCTCGAAGCGGGCCTGAACGGTCTCGGCGAACCCCGGCTCCGCCACCTGGAACGCTGCCCATGAACTCGATGTCATGGTTCCATCGAACCTTTGAAACCCGACATCTTCTGTCCGGATTTCCGGGCCGCCACTGGTTCGGATGCCGTACCGCCATGATCGTGGTGTGCTGTACGAGGCACTTGGCCGTCATCGTGGCGGCGGGGAGGGACTGTTCCCGCGACCCGAGGTGGAATCCGATGGCAATCTTCGTGCATGCCACTTTGTCGGGCGTCACGGCAGACCAGTACGACGCTCTCGACAAAGAACTCCAGGCACTCCCCGGCGACGCCTTCGCCGGCTGCCTCTCCCACGTCTGCGTCACGACCGATTCGGGCGTGGAGCTCTTCGACCTGTGGGAGTCGCCGGAGGCCGTGGAGAACTTCGGCGCGGCCATGCTGCCGATCGCCCGAAGGCTCGGCCTGCCGATGCCGTCCGGACCGCCGAGGACCGCGCGGACCCACCATCACCGGGTGCCCTTAGCCCTGCCCGCCGGCCGGTGACAGGGTGATCACCAGCGCCCAGCCCTGGGTGCGGAGCACCACAGGTGCCGCACCCTCCATCAACACGGCGTCGTAGCAGTCGAGTTCGATGTCCCGGCCGTCGAGCGTCGCGCCGTCCTCCAGCGCGACGGCCAGGACCGTGCCGCCCTCCGGTGCCTGCAGCCGGAGGGTGCCACGTACGACCGCGACCTCCGCCGCCGTACGTTCCCTGCGGTACATCACATTGACGTTCACGACGGGGCCGCCGAGGAGCTGCCCGTCCGTCTCCAGGTCCCCGGGGAAGTCGTGGGGCCAGTACTGCTCGTCGACGATGTGGTGCTCGCCGCCCACCATGAGATCCATCCCGGCGCCCTCGACCACGGTCAGCGTGCGGTCGACTCCGGGAAACGAGGAGAACGGCCCGTCCGCGGTCACATCGGCGAGGCTGACCCGCCAGTCGAAGTCGTCCAGCCGTGCGCCCTCGGGGGAAGCGGCGATCTCCCGGGTGACTCCCCCACCGTTCTTCCAGGGCACGGCCGTGCGGTCGGCCGCCCTCAGTACCCGTGGCATCACTTGACGATCCCCTGCGCCCGGGCCGCGGCCAGCCAGCTGGGGAATTCGGCGACGAGCCGGTCGTACAGCTCGGAGTCCGGAACCTGCCGCGGATCGAGTCCGGCGTGGAAGAAGCCGGCATTGTCGACGGGGCGCCGCGCGGGCACCGCCAGCTCGTCGAGCTTGTGCAGGAAGTTGAACTGAGAGCTGCGCTTGTTGCCGAAGCCGATGAACTGCCAGAACAGCGGCAGCTTCGCCGCCTTGCAGAGATAGCGCTCCGCCGCGAGCTTGTTGATCGGGCCGCCGTCGGTCTGGAAGACGACGAGCGCGGGTGCGGTCGAGCCGCTGTCGAGGTAGTGGTCGATGACCGCGTCCATGGCCAGGTGGTAGCTGGTCTTCCCCATGTGTCCGAGTCCGGCGACGATCCGGTCGACGCGCCCGAGGTGGTCGTCGAGGGCTATGTCGGTGACGGCGTCGATGTCCGTGGAGAAGAAGACGACCGGCACGCGGCCGTCGTCGTCGAGGTGCGCCGACAGGCCGAGGACCCGGTCGGCGAGGGCCTGGACGCTGCCGTCCCTGTAGTACTCCTTCATGGAGCCGGAGTAGTCGAGCACGAGATAGACGGCGGCGCGCTCTCCACTGAGCCGGTGCTTCTCCAGGGAGACCCCGGCGCTCCTGTAGAGGCTGACGAGCGCGGGGGCGGTCTCCTCGACCTTGCGGAGACTGATGCCGGCCATACGGGGCTCCGTTCCTGGGAAGGGAGTTACGAGGTTACGTCACCGTGGTGGACCGGCTGCGGCGTCGGGGACGTACCGGCCGTTCCCACACCCGGTCCGTCCTGGCACCCCGCCGCTTCCGTGCGGCCCGCGTTCGCTATGTTGATCGCCGCCGACCCCCACCGGCCGCCCGCCACCGTCCCCCCGTGAAGGAGCCGGCCATGGAGGCCGCTGTCACCACCTGCTACCGCCATCCGTCGTACGAGACGTATGTGCGCTGCACCCGCTGCGACCGCTACATCTGCCCGGACTGCATGCGTGAGGCCGCGGTCGGCCACCACTGCGTGGAGTGCGTGAAGGAGGGGCAGCGGTCGATCCGGCAGGCGCGCACGGTCTTCGGCGGTGCGGTGTCGAGGACGGCGGTCCCCGTGGTGACGTACGTCCTCATGGGCCTGAACATAGCGGCGTATCTGGGCGAGTTGGTACGCCCCGGGATCGTCGACCGGTTCGGGATGCTCGGCGCGGTTCTGGTCGGGCCCCACGGCGGCCGGTACATGTACGAGAGCGGGGACTTCCACGGGTTCCACGCGGTCGGGGTGGTGGACGGCGAGTGGTACCGGCTGCTGACCGGGGCCTTCCTTCATCTTCCGCCGGGCGAGTCGTCCTTCGGTGCGTTGCCGTTCGGGATGCTGCACATCCTCTTCAACATGTACGGCCTGTGGAATCTGGGCCGGGTCGTCGAGGAGCAGCTCGGCCGGGGCCGGTATCTCGCGCTGTATCTGCTGTCGGCGCTGGGCGGCTCGGTGCTGGTGTACCTGATCGCACCGGCCGCCCTGACGGTGGGCGCCTCGGGTGCGGTCTTCGGTCTGGCGGCGGCGTTCTATGTCATCAACCGGCGGCTGGGCCGGGACATGGAGGCGGTCAACCGCTTCATGGCCGGGTTCCTGATCTGGATGCTGATATCCGCGTGGTTCACCTCGTGGCAGGGGCACCTGGGCGGGCTCCTCACGGGCGGCGTCGTCATGGCCGCGCTCGCGTACGCCCCGGCGAAGCGCCGTACCGCGGTGCAGATCGCTGCGTGCGGGGTGGTCTTCCTGGTGCTGGTCGCCCTGGTCGTTCTGAAGACCTCGCAGCTGACCGGCGGCGCCGTGGCGTGAGGTTCCGCCTGCCCGGTCCCGGCCGGCGCCCCGGGCCCGGACGCGCCACGGCGCCTGCCGAATCGTCCGGTCGGGGACGGGCAGGCGCCGCGTTCAGTTCCGTACGCCGTTGTACGGGACGTCTGTTGTGGTGATGCGTACTGCCGGTGGTGCTCAGACCATCAGGGAACGGTCCGTCGGGCGGATCGGGGCCGGCAGTGCGCTGGCCCCGGTCAGGAAGCGGTCCACGCCACGCGCCGCGGAGCGGCCCTCGGCGATGGCCCACACGATGAGGGACTGGCCGCGGCCCGCGTCACCGGCGACGAACACACCGCCGACATTGGTGGCGAAGTCCGCGTCGCGCGCGACATTGCCGCGCTCATCGAGTTCGAGGCCGAACTGCTGGACCAGACCGTTGGCCTGGTCGGTGCCGGTGAAGCCCATGGCCAGGGTGACCAGCTGCGCGGGGATCCGCCGCTCGGTGCCGGGCTTCTGTTCCAGCTTGCCGTCCTTGAACTCCACCTCGACGAGGTGCAGCGCCTGGACGTTGCCGTCCTCGTCGCCCTCGAAGTGCGTGGTCGAGACGGAGTAGACCCGTTCCCCGCCCTCCTCGTGCGCCGAGGTGACCTTGTACAGCATCGGGAAGGTCGGCCAGGGCTGGTTGGCGTTCCGCTCCTCGCCCGGCTTCGGCATGATCTCCAGCTGGGTGACGGAGGCCGCGCCCTGCCGGTGAGCGGTGCCGACGCAGTCGGCGCCGGTGTCACCGCCGCCGATGACGACGACATGCTTGCCCTCGGCGCTGATCGGGGAGACCGTCAGGTCGCCCTCCTGCACCTTGTTGGCGAGCGGCAGGTACTCCATCGCGAAGTGCACGCCGTTCAGCTCGCGGCCCGGGACGGGCAGGTCGCGGGAGACGGTGGCACCGGCGGCGATGACGACCGCGTCGTAGCGGCGGCGGAGCTTGGCGGCGTCGATGTCCTTGCCGATCTCCACCTCCGTACGGAACTTGGTGCCTTCCGCGCGCATCTGCTCGATGCGGCGGTTGATGTGCGACTTCTCCATCTTGAACTCGGGGATGCCGTACCTGAGAAGGCCTCCGATGCGGTCCGCGCGCTCGTAGACGGCGACCGTGTGACCGGCCCGGGTCAGCTGCTGGGCGGCGGCGAGACCCGCCGGACCCGAACCGATGACCGCGACCGTCTTGCCGGAGAGGCGCTCGGGCGGCTGCGGGGTGACGTCGCCGCTGCCCCACGCCTTGTCGATGATCGAGACTTCGACGTTCTTGATGGTGACGGCCGGCTGGTTGATGCCGAGCACGCACGCCGACTCACAGGGAGCCGGGCACAGCCGCCCGGTGAACTCCGGGAAGTTGTTCGTGGCGTGCAGGCGCTCGGACGCAGCCTTCCAGTCCTCGCGGTAGGCGTAGTCGTTCCACTCGGGGATGAGGTTCCCCAGCGGGCAGCCGTTGTGGCAGAACGGGATGCCGCAGTCCATGCAGCGCCCGGCCTGCTTGCTGATGATCGGGAGCAGCGAGCCCGGAACGTAGACCTCGTTCCAGTCCTTGACTCGCTCGCCCGCGGGGCGGGTCTCGGCGACCTCGCGCCCGGTGGTCAGGAAGCCCTTGGGGTCAGCCATTGGTCGCCGCCTCCATCATCTTCTCGGTGGTCTCCTGCTCGGAGAGACCGGCGAGCTCAGCGGCGTCCTTGGCGGCGAGCACTGCCTTGTAGGTGGACGGGATGATCTTGCTGAAGCGGGAGACACCGCCGTCGGCGCTGTCCCACTCGGCAAGAAGCTTCTCTGCGACCGTGGAGCCGGTCTCCTCCTGGTGGCGGCGCACGACGTCGTGCAGCCACTGCTTGTCGCTGTCGGAGAGCGCCTCGATCGCGCCGAGGTTGCCGACGTTGACGTTGTCGCGGTCCAGGTCGACGACGTACGCGACACCACCCGACATACCGGCGGCGAAGTTGCGGCCGGTCTCGCCGAGGACGACGGCGTGACCGCCGGTCATGTACTCGCAGCCGTGGTCGCCCACACCTTCCGAGACGACCGTCGCGCCGGAGTTGCGGACGCAGAACCGCTCACCGGTGCGGCCGCGCAGGAACAGCTCGCCGCCGGTCGCGCCGTAGGCGATGGTGTTGCCCGCGATGGTGGAGTACTCGGCGAGGTGCTCGGCGCCGCGGTCCGGGCGGACGATGACGCGGCCGCCGGAGAGGCCCTTGCCGACGTAGTCGTTGGCGTCGCCCTCCAGTCGCAGCGTCACACCGCTCGGCACGAACGCGCCGAACGACTGGCCGGCGGACCCGGTGAAGGTGATGTCGATGGTGTCCTGCGGCAGACCCGCGCCGCCGAACTTCTTCGTCACCTCGTGGCCGAGCATCGTCCCGACGGTCCGGTTGATGTTCCGGATCGCGATCTGGGCCCGGACCGGCTGGGCGGCCTCGGCACTGTCCACGTTCAGGGCGTCGGCGGCGAGCTTGATCAGCTCGTTGTCGAGGGCCTTGGCGAGACCGTGGTCCTGCTCGATCAGCTGGTGGCGGACCGCGCCCTCGGGCAGCTCGGGGACGTGGAACAGGGGCTTCAGGTCGAGGCCCTGCGCCTTCCAGTGCGTGATCGCACGGTCGGTGTCCAGCAACTCGGCGTGGCCGACGGCCTCTTCGATCGTACGGAAGCCGAGCTCGGCGAGGAGCTCGCGGACTTCCTGGGCGATGAACTCGAAGAAGTTGACGACGTACTCGGCCTTGCCGGAGAACCGGTCGCGCAGGACCGGGTTCTGGGTGGCAATGCCGACCGGGCAGGTGTCGAGGTGGCAGACACGCATCATGACGCAGCCGGAGACGACGAGCGGCGCGGTCGCGAAACCGAACTCCTCGGCGCCGAGCAGCGCGGCGATGATGACGTCGCGGCCGGTCTTCAGCTGGCCGTCCGTCTGCACGACGATGCGGTCGCGCAGGCCGTTGAGCAGCAGGGTCTGCTGCGTCTCGGCGAGGCCGAGCTCCCAGGGGCCGCCCGCGTGCTTCAGCGAGGTGAGCGGGGAGGCGCCCGTTCCGCCGTCGTGGCCGGAGATCAGGACGACGTCCGCGTGCGCCTTGGAGACACCCGCGGCGACCGTGCCGACGCCGACCTCGGAGACCAGCTTCACGTGGATGCGGGCCGCCGGATTGGCGTTCTTGAGGTCGTGGATCAGCTGAGCCAGGTCCTCGATGGAGTAGATGTCGTGGTGCGGCGGCGGGGAGATCAGACCGACGCCCGGGGTGGAGTGCCGGGTCTTGGCGACCCACGGGTAGACCTTGTGGCCGGGCAGCTGGCCGCCCTCGCCGGGCTTGGCACCCTGCGCCATCTTGATCTGGATGTCGTCCGCGTTGACCAGGTACTCGCTGGTCACACCGAAGCGGCCGGAGGCGACCTGCTTGATGGACGAGCGGCGCGCCGGGTCGTACAGCCGGTCGGCGTCCTCGCCGCCCTCACCGGTGTTGGACTTGCCGCCCAGCTGGTTCATGGCGATGGCGAGGGTCTCGTGCGCCTCGCGGGAGATCGAGCCGTACGACATGGCTCCGGTCGAGAATCGCTTGACGATGTCGGAGACGGACTCGACCTCGTCGACCGGGATCGCCTCACGGTCCGACTTGAAGCCGAACAGGCCGCGGAGCGTCATCAGGCGCTCGGACTGCTCGTTCACCCGGTCCGTGTACTTTTTGAAGATGTCGTACCGCTTGTTGCGCGTGGCGTGCTGGAGGCGGAAGACCGTCTCCGGGTCGAAGAGGTGCGGCTCGCCCTCGCGGCGCCACTGGTACTCGCCGCCGATCTCCAGCGCGCGGTGCGAGGCGGAGATGCCGGAGGCGGGGTACGCCTTGGCGTGCCGGGCGGCGACCTCCCTGGCGACCACGTCGAGTCCGGCGCCGCCGATCTTGGTGGCGGTGCCGTTGAAGTACTTCGCGACGAAGGCCTCGTCCAGGCCGACGGCCTCGAAGACCTGGGCGCCGCGGTAGGAGGCGACGGTGGAGATGCCCATCTTGGACATGACCTTCAGGACGCCCTTGCCGAGCGCGTAGATCAGGTTCCGGATGGCCTTCTCGGGCTCGATGCCCTCGATGAACGTGCCGGCCCGGACCAGGTCCTCGACGGACTCCATCGCGAGGTACGGGTTGACCGCGGCGGCGCCGTAACCGATCAGCAGCGCGACGTGGTGGACCTCGCGGACGTCCCCGGCCTCGACCAGCAGACCCACCTGAGTGCGCTGCTTGGTACGGATGAGGTGATGGTGGACGGCCGAGGTGAGCAGCAGCGACGGGATCGGCGCGTGCTCGGCGTCGGAGTGCCGGTCGGACAGGACGATCAGGCGGGCGCCGTCCTCTATGGCGGCGTCGACCTCGGTACAGATCTGCTCGATCCGCGCGGCGAGGGCCTCACCGCTGCCGCTGACCCGGTAGAGACCGGAGAGCGTGGCGGCCTTCATGCCCGGCATGTCGCCGTCGGCATTGATGTGTATCAGCTTGGCCAGCTCGTCGTTGTCGATCACCGGGAACGGCAGCGTGACACTGCGGCACGACGCGGCGGTCGGCTCCAGCAGGTTGCCCTGCGGGCCGAGCGTGGAGCGCAGCGAGGTGACCAGCTCCTCGCGGATGGCGTCCAGCGGCGGGTTGGTGACCTGCGCGAACAGCTGGGTGAAGTAGTCGAAGAGCAGCCGGGGGCGCTCGGACAGAGCGGCGATCGGCGAGTCCGTACCCATGGAGCCGAGCGGCTCGCCGGCGGTGCGGGCCATCGGCGCGAGGATGACGCGGAGCTCTTCCTCGGTGTAGCCGAACGTCTGCTGGCGGCGGGTGACGGAGGCGTGCGTGTGCACGATGTGCTCGCGCTCGGGGAGATCCTCCAGCTCGATCTCGCCGGTCTCCAGCCACTCCTGGTACGGCTGCTCGGCGGCGAGGCCCGCCTTGATCTCGTCGTCCTCGATGATGCGGCCCTCGGCGGTGTCGACGAGGAACATCTTGCCGGGCTGCAGGCGGCCCTTGCGGACCACCTTCGCGGGGTCGATGTCCAGGACCCCGACCTCGGAGGAGAGGACGACGAGGCCGCCGTCGGTGACCCAGTAACGGCCCGGGCGCAGACCGTTGCGGTCGAGGACCGCGCCGACCTGGGTGCCGTCGGTGAAGGTGACGCAGGCCGGGCCGTCCCAGGGCTCCATCATCGTGGAGTGGTACTGGTAGAAGGCGCGGCGGGCCGGGTCCATGGAGTCGTGGTTCTCCCACGCCTCGGGGACCATCATCAGCACCGAGTGCGGCAGCGAGCGGCCGCCGAGGTGGAGCAGCTCCAGGACCTCGTCGAAGGAGGCGGAGTCGGAGGCGTCCGGGGTGCAGACGGGGAAGATCCGGTCGAGCTGCTCGCTGCCGAAGAGGCTCGACGCCAGCTGGGACTCGCGGGCCTTCATCCAGTTGCGGTTGCCCTTGACCGTGTTGATCTCGCCGTTGTGCGCGACGAAGCGGTACGGGTGGGCGAGCGGCCAGCTCGGGAAGGTGTTCGTGGAGAAACGCGAGTGGACCAGTGCGACCGTGGTGGCGAAGCGGTGGTCGGAGAGGTCCGGGAAGAACGGCTCCAGCTGCCCGGTGGTGAGCATGCCCTTGTAGACGATCGTGCGGGCGGAGAGCGAGGGGAAGTAGACCCCTGCCTCACGCTCGGCGCGCTTGCGCAGCACGAAGGCCTTGCGGTCGAGGGCGATGCCGGCGCTCGTACCGTCGGCAACGAAGAGCTGCCGGAACTCGGGCATGGTGGCGCGGGCGCCGTTGCCGAGGAAATCGGGGGTGACCGGGACCTCGCGCCAGCCGAGGACCTTGAGGCCCTCCTCGGCGGCGATCTTCTCAAGCTTCTGGACGGCCTCGGCGGAGTCGTCCGCGGGCAGGAAGGCGATACCGACGGCGTAGGCACCGGCCTCGGGGAGGTCGAAGGGGACCTCTTCACGGAGGAAGGTGTCGGGCACCTGGAGCAGGATTCCGGCGCCGTCGCCCGAGTCGGGCTCGGATCCGGTGGCGCCGCGGTGTTCGAGGTTGCGCAGCACGGTAAGCGCCTGCTCGACCAGCTCATGGCTGGCCACACCGGTCAGAGTGGCCACGAACCCGACGCCACAGGCGTCGTGCTCGTTACGGGGGTCGTACATCCCCTGCTGGGCGGGGCGACCGTCCATGGGCGACCAGGCGTCGGAACGCATCGGCTCTCCCGTCGTCGTCGTGGCATATGCAGTGCCGAGGGACGACGTTGGCCCTCTGCGAAATTTCATGCAGGTTACATAATGGGGCGCTTCTCAAGAAGCGGATAGTCCGTTCCAACATGCGGACACCGCTCGCGGAGCGGCGGGAGTTTTGGGTCGCAGTCGGAGGATCGGCGCCCGGGGGGACCGCAGAGAGCAGGCGTCGTTGCCTGCGGTGTCTACGGCTCATGCCCGGCGGAAAAGGAATCGAAACCGCCGAGTAACGGCTATATATGTGGAGCCCTGTATAGGAACTCATTTTACGTCCGCGGAGGGGTTCCGCCCAGAGGCGTCGGCCAAGACGTACGTCACACGGATGGCGCCCAGGTTACGGGCATGATCCGCGCACACACCCCGGACGTCCACGCGCGACGCGGGACAGGCGGGACAGTCGGGCCCGTCCGGCCCGTGACGGCACAGTGCGGACAGACGGCGAACGCGGGCCCGGTCACGCTCCCCGCGAAGCGAATGGGAGGGCTCGCCCGCTCGAGCGAAGCCGAGAGCCCGGGGAAGACCGACGGCAACGCCGCAGACATGTGTGCCGAACCCGCGGGCCCGGCATGATCCGAACGAGCGACCCCGAAGACTGTCCCGTCATCCCCGACGGGGCTCGGCGCGCCGATCGGATGAGGTGCATCGCAGGGCGGAGGGACGTCCGCATGCTGGACTCATTCGGATGTCCGACAACCCGGCGAGGTGCCACAGCTGTCGTCGTGCGCCCGTCAGGGATGACGGACCGGGCCTCAGCCCCCGACGGCCACACCGAACAACGTGCCCAGCCCGTAGGTGATCGCCGCGGCCGTACCACCGAGCGTCAGCTGCCGCAGCCCGCTGAACCACCAGCTGCGCGCCGTCACCCTGGCCACCACCGCGCCGCAGCCGAAGAGCCCGATGAGCGCCAGCAGCACCGCGGGCCACAGGGCGTGTGCTCCGAGCAGATACGGCAGTACGGGCAGCAGCGCCCCCAGCGCGAACGCGCCGAACGACGACACGGCGGCGACCAGCGGCGACGGCAGATCGCTCGGGTCGATGCCGAGCTCCTCGCGGGCGTGTATCTCCAGGGCCTGCTCCGGATCGCGGGACAGCTGCCGGGCGACCTCGCGGGCGAGCCCGGGCTCGACACCACGGGACTCGTACAGCGCGGCGAGCTCTTCCATCTCGTCCGCGGGGTGCTTGCGCAATTCGCGGCGCTCGACGTCGAGTTCGGCCTCGACAAGCTCTCGTTGCGAAGCGACGGAGGTGTACTCGCCGGCCGCCATGGAGAACGCACCGGCGGCCAGACCCGCCAGACCGGTGATCACGAGCGTCTGCTGGGACACCGAGCCGCCCGCTACGCCGGTCATCAGCGCGAGGTTGGAGACGAGTCCGTCCATCGCACCGAAGACCGCGGGGCGCAGCCAGCCGCCGTTCACATCACGGTGGGTGTGGTTGTCACGGTGCGCCTCATGCAGGACGGCGTCGGTCTCGATGATGGACACAGCTCTCCCCTTCTCCGGCAGCGGGATTCACTCGCTCCGCCCCCTCAACACCCTCGAAACTACGCACGAAAAGAGCCCCCCGCCAGCAAGCCAGGCCGTACTTACCTGCCCTCTGACCAGGTAAGCAAGGCCTGCCTCAGGAGAGGCAGGCCGTCATCCGACTGGCCCTTTTGTCACGCTTATCGGCCTTTGTCGGGTCTCCGCGTGGCACAGATCGGACAGGCACGAGAACTGGCTCGGTACGAGCGAAGGGTCGACGCGATGGAGTCGATTGCGGGTAATCCGGCAGAGCGGCCGACGGGCCGTACGAGCGCGGGCTCAACGGGCACGGGCGGTGCGGGCGCAGGCGGTGCGGCGGAGGCCGCACGGCACGCCCCGGACGCCCCCGGCAGGGGCCGGTCGGCCCATGCGGACCACATGCTCCACGCCGGACGCCTCGACCGGGCCGACCGGGCCCGTGGCGCGCTCCTGGGGCTCGCCGTGGGTGACGCCCTGGGCGCACCGGCGGAGAACCTGCGGCCGTCCGAGATCCGCCGCCGCTGGGGCCGGATCGAGGGCTTCGTCAGCGACGACCCGGCGGGCACCGATGACACGGAGTATGCGATCTTCTCCGGGCTGTTGCTCGCCCGGCACGGTTCGGCTCTGACCGTCACCCACGTCGAGCGGGCCTGGCACCTGTGGATCGCCGACCTGGACGAGGGGCCGTTCCGCGGCGCCGGATTCAGCGAGCGCGGCACGCTGGAGAACCTGCGCCGGGGTCTCGCCGCCCCGATCTCCGCCCAGCACCGGCACGCCTGGAGCGACGGACTCGCGATGCGGGCGGCGCCGTTCGGCGTGTTCGCGGCAGGCCGGCCCGCGGAGGCCGCGCGCCTGGTCGCGGTCGACGGCCGGGTCAGCCACGACGGCGAGGGTATCTACGGCGGCCAGGCGGTGGCGGCCGGAGTGGCCGCCGCGATGGTCGGCGCGGGGGTCGCTTCCGTGATCGCGGCCGCGCTGTCCGTCGTACCGATGGACTCCTGGACGGCGCGCTCGCTGCGCCGCGCCGTGGCTGCCGCCCAGCGCGCCCATCCCGACCGGCTCACCACGGAGCGGGCCGTGCGCTCGGCGGTGGTGGTCGGCGGATATCCATGGACGGACCTGGCGCCGGAGGCGGTCGGCCTGGCGTTCGGCGCGTTCGCGGCGGCCCGCGGCGATTTCCGTACGGCGGTCCTGACCGCGGTCAACATGGGCCGCGACGCGGACACGACGGCGGCCGTTGCGGGAGCGCTGGCCGGCGCACTGCACGGAGTGTCCGCGATCCCGCGGATCTGGGGCGAGGCGATCGGACCGGTCCGGGGCAGCTGTCTGCCGTCGATGCGGGGCTACCACGTCCTGGACATCGCGGAGCTGCTCACGCCGGACGAGACGGACGAGGCGGACCCGATGGGCGGGACCGGCAGGGCGGGCGGGGCGGTCGGCGGGGCAGGCGAACCGACAGCCGGGGCAGACGGCGGCGCAGGCGAACCGGCGGTGGTCGCGTCATGACCACGGCACGCGACACTCGCCGCACCAGCGACCCCGCCTCCCTCCCCGCCCGGCCCCTGCCCGGGCGCCGCGCCCGGATCGAGGGACTGCTCCTCGGGCTCGCCTCGGGGGATGCCGCGGGGTGGCCCGCCGCGCGCCACCGGGCGGCCCGGATGCCGGAGTGGACCCGGCGCCTCACCCGGGAGCTCGACACCTTCGCCGAGCAGAACGCCACCACCACCCTGCCCGTGCCGATCGCCCTCAACCAGCCGCCCGAACCGCTGCGACTCGGGCCGTCGGACGATGCCGAATGGGCCGCGTTCGCCGCCGGGACCGTGCTCGCCTCGGAGGCGGGGTCGCTGCACCATCTCTCCCCCGAGCGCCGGATGCGGGCCGCCATCGATCTCTCCTGGAACGCGCTGGCCGCTGAGGTCGCCGCGGCTGCCGCGCAGGCGCCGGAGGTCGAGTCGGCGGTCCTCCCCCTGCGCGCCCGGATCTCGGTCCGGGCCGGGCTCGGCAATCTCGCCGCCGGGCTGCGGCCGCCCGCAACCGGCCACGACAACCCGCACTATTTCGACGACGCGGCCTGTGTGCGGGCCGCCGTGCTGGCGGTCGTCCACCCCGGTGAGCCCGAAGCCGCCGCCGAACTCGCCGAGTTCGACGCCCGATACACGCAGGACGGCGACGGTGTGCACGGTGCCCGTGCGATGGCCGCCGCGATCGCCGAGGCGCTGGGCGGGGCCGATGTCGACACCGTGGTGAACGCCGCACTCGCCCAGCTCCCCGACGGCACCGAGATCGCCCGCAACGCCGCGCACGCCGTCCGGATCGCCCGGGACTTCGTGGGCGAGGCGGCGGGCGCCTTCGCGCTCGTACCGGTGCTGGAGCATCAGATCGTCGATCATGTGTACAGCTACGGGATCGCCGCCGCCGAGACCGTGCCGGTCGCGCTCGCCCTCGCCACCGCCGCCCGGGGCGAGATCGCCCAGGCCATTCCGGCGGCGGCCTGCCTGTCACGGGTCGCGGACTCGGCGCCCGCCCTGGCCGGTGCGCTGACCGGCGCGCTCGGCGGTATCGCCGCCGTCCCGGACGGCTGGCGCGAGGCCTGCCGCACCCTCGCCGGGTGTGCGCTGCCCCGACTCGCGGGCACGGATCTCATCGAACTCGCCGGGCTGCTGACAGACACGGAACCAGCTCCTCCGGGTGGACAATTCCGACATGACGCCCACAGGGAATAAACTGCCCACCGCGCTCACCCTCGATGAACGGATCGGCGGCGCCCTCGTCGGCGCCGCCGTCGGCGACGCGCTCGGGGGCCCGGTCGAGGGCCGGTCCGCGGAGCAGATCGCCGAACGCCACGGCGGCCGGGTCACCGGCATCGTCGGCCCGTGGGACGGCGACGACTGGCGCACCGCCCGCCCCATCGCCCCTTACTACAAGGGTGACGGGCACGTCACCGACGACACCCTGATGACCCATGCGCTGGTACGGGTGTACGGCGCCGTACGGGACCACCTCGACGCGTACTCCGTGGCCGACCACCTCGTACCGGAGCTGATCGCGAACCCCCGCTGGATTCCGGAGCTGCAGGCCGAGGCCCTGCCACTGCAACGGGTCTTCCTCGCCGAGAAGTGGATCGTCGCCCGGCTCCACTACGGCCATGTCGATCCGCGCGAGGCGGGCTCCGGAAACATCGTGAACTGCGGTGCGGCGATGTACATGGCGCCGGTCGGTCTGGTCAACGCCGCGCATCCGCAGGCCGCGTACGCCGAGGCACTGGACCTCGCGGGCGCCCATCAGTCGTCGTACGGGAGGGAGGCGGCCGGGGTCTTCGCGGCGGCCGTCGCCGCCGCCTGCGCCCCGGACGCGACGCCCGCCACCGTCGTCGACACCTGCCTGTCGCTCGCCAAGGACGGAACCCGGACCGCCATCGAGGCCGTGTGCGAAGTGGCCGTCCGGCACCAGGACTTCGAGACGGCGCTGGCGCCGCTGCGTGCCGCGGTGGCCCCCTTCGACACCGTCGGACCCGACTACCGCTCTCCGTCCCTCGGCGCCCGCCGGCCGTCCCGGCTGCACGCCGTCGAGGAGCTGCCGATCGCCCTCGGAATGCTGCTCGTCGCGGACGGCGACTACCGGCAAGCGGTGCTCGGATCGGTGAACTACGGCCGCGACTGCGACTCGATCGCCACGATGAGCGGCGCGCTCGCGGGCGCGCTGCACGGCGAAGCGGCAATCCCCGCCACCTGGGTGAAAACGGTGGCGGAGGCCAGCCGCCTCGATCTGCACGCGCCGGCACGGACGCTCACGGACGTCGCCCGCGAGGTGTTCGCACGGGACACCGCCCGGCGGCGTGCACACGAGGCGGCGTTCGCGACGCTGGCAGGCACGCCATGACCGTGCGGGTCACCTGGGTGCAACCCGAGGACCTGATCGGGCACGAGCTGCGCCAGGCGGCCGAGGACGGCCGGGACGCGCGGCACATCGAACGCAGGTGGTACGCGGCGGGCGGCGCACCCGCCCCGGAGCGCGCGGGCGCGTCGAAGTCCCCCGCGCCACCCGCCCTGCGCGCGCTCGCCGAGGGCCTGCTCGACGAACTCGCCGGGCTCACCTCGCCGCTGCATGTCGACGAGCCGACGGATCTCGCCGCGATCCGGGCGGCCTGCCCGTACTGGCCGGCGTCCCGCACGGCCCCCTCACCGGCCGGCACGGCCCCGCTGGAGGCGGCGTGGCTGGGGCGTGCGGCCGGCTGCGTGCTCGGCAAACCCGTCGAGAAACTGCCCCTCGCGGGGATCCGTGCGCTGGCCAGGGCCACCGGGAACTGGCCGCTCGCCACCTGGTTCACCGCGAAGGGCCTGCCCGCGGAACTTGCATCCGCCCACCCCTGGAACCGTCGCTCCGCAGCCACCTCGCTCGCCGAGAACATCGACGGAACGCCGGAGGACGACGACCTCAACTACCCTCTCCTGACCGTGCTGTTGATCCAGCGGTACGGGCCGTCCTTCCGTACCGCCGATCTCGCCCGGCTCTGGCTCGACGAACTTCCCGCGGGCCGCACCTTCACCGCCGAGCGGGTCGCGTACCGCAATCTGCTCGACGGCATCGAACCGCCGGACACCGCCCGGCACCGCAACCCGTTCCGGGAGTGGATCGGCGCCCGGATCCGCGCCGACGTGCACGGCTGGACCCACCCCGGCGACCCGGCGGCCGCGGCCGAGCAGGCACACCGGGACGCCGTCCTCACGCATACCGGCAACGGTGTGTACGGGGCGATGTTCACCGCCGCGGCGCTCGCCGAGGCGGCCGGTGGCGCCGCGGATGTGCACGGCTGTCTGACGGCCGGTCTGCGCGTCGTACCGCCCCGCTCCCGGTTCGCGCACGCGGTCCGCACCGGGATCGACGCGGCCCGCGGTGAGGAGGACTTCGACGAGGTCGTCGACCGGCTGCACGCCGAGTTCGGCGGGTACCACTGGGTCCATGTACTGCCCAACGCCGCTCTGCTCGCCGCTGCTCTCACCCACGCCGACGGCGACTTCTCCGGCTCCATCTGCCGTGCGGTGGCCGGTGGTTGGGACACCGACTCGAACGGTGCGACCGCCGGTTCCCTTGCCGGTCTGCTGGCCGGCCGGCCCGAGGCGCTGCCCGACCGATGGACCACCCCGCTGGGGAACCGGCTCGGCACATCCGTTCCCGGATTCGACTCCATCGGCTTCGACGCACTCGCCGAAATGACCCACCGGCTCATCCACGAGGAGGCACGCCGCCCATGACCGGCATCGCGGTGCTCGGCAGCACCAATATGGACCTTGTCGCCTACGTCGCACGGGCTCCGCAGCGCGGAGAGACCGTCACCGGGCGGGAGTTCCGCACCGTCCCCGGCGGCAAGGGCGCGAACCAGGCCGTCGCCGCCGCCCGCGCGGGCGCCGACGTGATGATGATCGGCGCGGTCGGTGACGACGCGTACGGGGCGCAGCTGCGGTCCGCACTGGAGCACGCGGGCGTGGACACCGACCTGTTGCACACCGCGGAGGGCCCCAGCGGCACCGCGCACATCGTCGTCGACGACGCGGGCGGCAACGCAATCGTGGTGATCCCCGGCGCCAACGGAACCGTCACCTCCCTCGGCCCCGGCGAGATGGCCGCCATCGCGGGCGCCGACCTGCTGCTCCTGCAACTGGAACTGCCCCTGTCCGCCGTGCTGGAAGGGGCGCGGGTCGCGCATGCGCAGGGTGTACGGACGATTCTCACCCCCTCCCCCGTGCAACCGCTGCCGGACCAACTCTTCGACACCATCGATCTCCTGATTCCCAATGAGCACGAGGCCGCCGCGCTCTCCGGGCACGTCGAACCCCACGCGGCGGCGGACATCCTGCTCCGGCAGGTCCCCGAGGTCGTCATCACGCTCGGCGCGAAGGGCTGCCTGTACGCGTCCCGGGGCACCGAAAAGATCCACTTCCCTGCGCCCGAGGTCACCGCCGTGGACACCACCGGCGCCGGGGACACCTTCGTCGGCACGCTCGCCGTGGCGCTCGGCGAGGGGCGTTCCGTACCGGAGGCGCTGGCCTGGGCGTCGTCGGCCGCCGCACTCTGTGTGCAGAAGCCGGGCGCCTCGGCCTCCATGCCGTACCGCAGCGAGATCGACGCCGCATGACCGCGCCCGGGGAAGCACCCCTCACCGGTCTGCGGGTCCTCGACCTCGCCACGCTCTTCGCGGGCCCCCTCGCGGCCACCATGCTCGGCGACTTCGGCGCCGAGGTGATCAAGGTCGAGCATCCACGGAAACCCGATCCGTCGCGCGGGCACGGCCCGACGAAGGACGGCATCGGTCTGTGGTGGAAGCTGCTCGGCCGCAACAAACGCAATCTGACCCTCGATCTCTCCGCTCGCGGCGGCCGCGACGTCCTGCTGCGGCTGGCCGCGTCCACCGATGTGATCATCGAGAACTTCCGGCCGGGGACACTGGAACGGTGGGGCATCGGCTGGGAGGAGCTGCACGCCGCCAACCCGCGGCTGGTGCTCACCCGGGTCACCGGCTTCGGCCAGTTCGGCCCGCATGCGCACCGCCCCGGCTTCGGCACACTCGCCGAGGCCATGAGCGGGTTCGCCGCGATCACCGGGGAGCCGGACGGGCCGCCGACCCTGCCGCCCTTCGGGCTCGCCGACTCGATCGCGGCGCTCGCCACCGCGTACGCCGTGATGGCGGCGCTGGCCGGGCGGGACCGCACCGGGGAGGGGCAGGTCGTCGACATGGCGATCATCGAGCCGATCCTGACCGTGCTCGGCCCGCAGCCGCTCTGGTACGACCAGCTCGGATACGTCCAGGAACGCACCGGCAACCGCTCGCGCAACAACGCCCCGCGCAATACGTACCGCACGTCCGACGGTCAGTGGGTCGCCGTGTCCACGTCCGCCCAGTCGATCGCCGAACGGGTGATGCATCTGGTCGGCCGCGCGGAACTGATCGACGAGCCGTGGTTCGCGTCCGGCGCCACCCGCGCCGACCACTCCGACGAACTCGACGAGGCGGTCGGCGACTGGATCGCCCGGCACACCCGTGACGACGCGATCTCCGCGTTCGAGAAGGCGGAGGCAGCCATCGCGCCGATCCATGACATCCGGGACGTGATGGAGGACCCGCAGTACCGGGCCCTGAACTCCATCACCGAGGTCCCCGACCCGGAGCTGGGCCCGCTGCGTATGCAGAACGTCCTCTTCCGGCTGTCCGGGACCCCGGGGGCGATCCGCTGGGCGGGCCGGCCGCACGGCGCGGACACCGACGAGATTCTCACCGGGCTCGGCCTGACGAATCCGGAGATCGCCGCGCTGCGGGCGGGGAGCGTGCTGTGACGGCGGCGGCAGCGGTGCCTCTGACCTGGCTGTACGTCCCCGGGGACCGTCCGGACGTGGTGCGCAAGGCGCGCGATTCGGGTGCGGACGTGGTGATCGTCGATCTGGAGGACGCGGTCGCGCCGGACCGCAAGGCGTATGCACGGTCCGCCACCGCCGAACTCCTCGCCGAACCGCTCGCCGGCACGGACGGTGTGCCGGTGCATGTCCGGGTCCACACCGAAGCCGACATCCTGGCCCTGGCCGGACTTCCCGGCCTGGCCGGACTGCGGCTGCCCAAGATCACGCATGCCGCGACCGTCCATCACATCGCGGCTCTGGCCCCCGGCGTCGCGCTCTGTCCGCTGCTGGAGTCGGCGCTCGGCATCGAGCACGCGTACACGATCGCGGCCTCCCACTCCCAGGTCCGCTCCATCGCCATCGGCGAGATCGATCTCCGGGCCGATCTGGGCGTACGGGACGACACGGGCCTGGACTGGTCGCGCAGCCGGGTGGTGGTCGCCGCCCGCGCGGCAGGGCTCGCCCCGCCGACCCAGTCGGTGTTCCCGGACGTCCTGGACCTGGACGGGCTGTGGAAGTCCTGCGTGCACGGGAGGGCGCTGGGATTCGTCGGCCGGGCGGCGATCCACCCCCGGCAGCTGCCGGTCATCGAACGGGCATTCCGGCCGACGGCGGAGGAGATCGAGGCGGCGCAGGAGATCGTGGCGGCGGCGCTGACGGATGCGGGTGCGCTGGCACTGCCGGACGGCCGCTTCGTGGACGCGGCAGTGGTGGCTTCGGCTCGCCGGACGCTGGCGCTGGCGGAACGGGTGGGGTGACGGGGGAAGGATCCAGCGCCTCCGGCGACCGAGAAGCGGGGGCCGGGGGCCGAGACCTCGGTGGGGGAACAGCGAAAGGCCCCGAGCCGTTTGGTTCGGGGCCTTTCGTACAGACGGGTGGCGTCAGGCGTTCTTGGCTGCTTCTGCGGTGCCGTTCTTCTCCGGCGCCTCCGCATCCGGCGCCTCCGCATCCGGCGCCTCCGCATCGGGCGCCTGCGTGTCGCCGACGGCGTCGCCGTCACGGTCCGTGTCACCGGCGGCATCCGCGTCGGGCGCCGCGTCCTCGACGCCCTTGGCGTCCTCGGCCGCTCCCGGCTCGACGACCTCCTCGCGCCCCGGCCGTACCTTCGCCGAGATCACGATGTACGTCACCGCCAGCACGAACATGATGAGCGCGGTCCACACATTCAGGCGCAGGCCCAGGATGTGGTGCGCCTCGTCGACCCGCATGTACTCGATCCAGGCGCGACCCGTGCAGTACGCCGCGACGTACAGCGCGAATGCCCGCCCGTGTCCGAGCTTGAAGCGGCGGTCGGCCCAGATCACCAGCAGGGCGACGCCCACGCACCACAGCGACTCGTACAGGAACGTCGGGTGGTACGTTCCGGCGACCCGGTTGGGACCTTCGCTGATCTTCAGCGCCCACGGCAGATCCGTCGGCTTGCCGTACAGCTCCTGGTTGAACCAGTTGCCCCAGCGGCCGAACGCCTGGGCGATGGCGATGCCGGGGGCGAGCGCGTCGGCCCAGGCGGGCAGCGGGATACCTCGACGACGGCAGCCGATCCAGGCGCCGACCGCGCCGAGCGCGATCGCGCCCCAGATACCGAGGCCTCCCTGCCAGATCTTGAAGGCATCGACCCAGTTCTCACCGTCGCTGAAATACAGCTGATAGTCGGTGATGACGTGGTAGAGCCGACCGCCGACGAGACCGAAGGGCACGGCCCAGACGGCGATGTCGGCCACCGTGCCGGCTCTGCCGCCCCGGGCGATCCAGCGCTTGTTGCCGAACCAGACGGCGACAAACACACCGATGATGATGCAGAACGCGTAGCCGCGAAGCGGGATCGGGCCGAGATTGATCACGCCGGTCGACGGGCTGGGAATGTAGGCAAGGTCCATGACAGGGTCGACGCTACCCTGCCGGGCGGGAGGTGCGGCAACCCGCCCGACAACTTCTGGGTAACGAGCCGGTCATCAATTCCCCGTCCGGGCCGCCCCGCAGCCCACGTCAGCGGGGTGACTCAGGAACCGGAGGGCGACGGTGTGACCTTCACCGGCTTCTTGCCCTTGTTCGCCTCGACGACCCACTTCTTCAGGTTCGCCTCGGTGATCGGTTCGTTCCCCTTCTTCGGGAAGATCGATTCGCCGTTGAGGAGCGCGGTCGGCGTGCCCTGGAATCCGCCGTTCTGGAAGGCGGTGTGGGACTTCTGGACCCAGGTGTTGTGCGTGCCGTCCTCCACGCAGCTGCGGAAGTCGGGCGTGTCGAGGCCCTCGACCTTGCCCGCCAGCTCGATCAGCTTGCTGCTCTTGCCGAAGGCGTCGTCGGTCTCCGGCGGCTGATTGCGGTACAGGACGTCGTGGTACGCGGAGAACTTCCCGACGTCCTGCGCGCAAGCGGCCGCATTGGCCGCGTCCAGCGATCCGCTGCCGCCGAGATTGCCGTCGATGAGCGTGACCAGGTGGTACAGGACCTTGAGCTGTCCGGTGTTCTCCAGCTCGTGGATCGTGTTCCGGAACGCATTCTCGAACTGGCCACAGACCGGGCAGCGGAAGTCCTCCCAGACCGTCAGCGTGGACGGGGCGTCGTTCGCGCCCACCTGGATGGCCAGGCTGTCCTTGCCCGTCGCCCCCGACGGTGCGACGGCCGGCCCCGACTTGCTCGCCTTGTTGCCCTTGCCCCCCGAATTCGCGGCGATCACGCCGATGACGGCGGCCAGCGCCAGCACACCCACCACGGCGGTGGAGACGATCAGCGTGCGCCGGCGGCGCTCGCGCGCCTTCTCCTGCTCACGCTGCTGGATGAGCCGGTCGCGCGCGGCCCTTTTTCCCTCTTGGTTGTTCTCGCTCACACCCGCAGCAACGAACCGGGGAGGCACGCGCGTGCCTCCCCGGCCCCAGGTCCACCCGGATGGATTACACCCGATGTCAGCGCTTTCGAACGCCTTCGGCCAATTCGCCCGCCAATGAGCGGACCGCGGCGAGACCGGACGCCTCGTCGGGGGCGTCCAGGATCCGCTTGACGAAGGCGGAGCCGACGATCACCCCGTCGGCGAAGACCGCGACCTCGGCGGCCTGCTGGGCGTTGGAGACGCCGAGGCCGACGCAGACCGGGAGCTCGGTCGTTGCGCAGGTGCGCCGGACCAGGTCCTGGGCCTGCTCGCCGACCGATTCGCGGGTGCCGGTGACCCCCATCAGCGAGGCCGCGTAGACGAAGCCGGAGCCGGCCGCGGTGATGGTGGTGAGGCGCTCGTCCTTGCTGCTCGGTGCGACGACGAAGACGGTCGCGAGACCGTGCTTGTCGGCGTGCTCGCGCCACACCGAGGACTCCTGGACCGGCAGGTCGGGCAGGATGCACCCGGCGCCGCCCGCCTCGGCGAGCTCGGCGGTGAACCGCTCGATGCCGTACCGGTCGATGGGGTTCCAGTACGTCATGACAAGGATCGGGGCGCCGGTCGCCTCGTACGCCTCGCGGACCGTACGCATCACGTCGGCGATCTTCACGCCGCCGCGCAGAGCGATGTCGTCGGCTGTCTGGATGACCGGCCCGTCGAGCACGGGGTCGCTGTGCGGCAGGCCCACCTCAACGACATCGGCACCACCGGCGACGACGGCCTTCACGGCCTCGATACCGCCGTCGACCGTCGGGAACCCGGCCGGCAGGTAGGCGATGAGCGCGGCACGGTCCTCCGCCTTGGCGCCGGCGAGAGCGGCGCTCAACAGCTCGATGTTGCCACTCACTTGGCGTCCTCCTCGATCTCGGCGTCGCCGTTCCCCGCGTCCGCCTCGACGGTCGCGTCCGCGTCGTACAGCCCGAAGTAGCGGGCCGCCGTGTCCATGTCCTTGTCGCCACGGCCGGACAGGTTGACCACGAGCAGTGCGTCCTTGCCGAACTCCTTGCCGACCTCCAGGGCTCCGGCCAGCGCGTGGGCGCTCTCGATGGCCGGAATGATCCCTTCGGTGCGGGAGAGCAGCAGCAGCGCCTGCATGGCGGCATCGTCGGTGACCGCGCGGTACTCGCCGCGACCGATGTCCTTGAGGTACGCGTGCTCCGGGCCGATGCCCGGGTAGTCCAGACCGGCCGAGATGGAGTAGGGCTCGGTGATCTGGCCCTCGTCGTCCTGGAGGACGTAACTGCGCGAGCCGTGCAGGATGCCGGGCTCGCCCGCGGTCAGGGTCGCCGCGTGCTCGCCGGTCTCCACGCCGTGTCCGGCCGGCTCGCAGCCGATCAGCCGGACGTGCGCGTCCGGGATGAAGGCGTGGAACAGGCCGATGGCGTTGGAGCCGCCGCCGACACAGGCGATCGCGGCGTCCGGCAGCCGGCCGGTCCGTTCCAGGACCTGTCGTCGGGCCTCGACGCCGATGACGCGGTGGAAGTCGCGGACCATCGCCGGGAAGGGGTGCGGGCCCGCGACCGTACCGAAGAGGTAGTGCGTGCGGTCCACATTGGCGACCCAGTCGCGGAACGCCTCGTTGATGGCGTCCTTGAGTGTGCGGGAGCCGGATTTCACGGCGACGACCTCGGCGCCGAGCATCCGCATCCGCGCCACGTTCAGCGCCTGCCGCTCGGTGTCGATCTCACCCATGTAGATGGTGCATTCGAGGCCGAAGAGGGCGCAGGCGGTCGCGGTGGCGACGCCGTGCTGGCCGGCGCCGGTCTCGGCGATGACGCGGGTCTTGCCCATGCGCTTGGTGAGCAGTGCCTGGCCCAGCACGTTGTTGATCTTGTGCGAGCCGGTGTGGTTCAGGTCCTCGCGCTTGAGGAAGATCCGGGCTCCGCCCGCGTGCTCGGCGAAGCGGGGCACCTCGGTCAGCGCACTGGGCCGACCGGTGTAGTTGACCATGAGCTCATTGAGCTCGGCGGCGAAGGCCGGGTCGGCCTTCGCCTTGTCGTACTCGACGGCGACCTCGTCCACGGCGGCGACGAGCGCCTCCGGGATGAACTTGCCGCCGAACGCGCCGAAGTAGCCCTCGGCGCTGGGGATCAGACCCTCGGGGTCCGGAATGAAGAAGTCAGATGACATCCGACGTGCTCCTCGTCATGGCAACGGGTGGGTTCACCGTATGCGCCGTCAGCAGAGCGCCGCCGCGACCGGGGACGGTCGGACGGTGCGGTCGTACGTACGAGTGGGTGGTGCGAGTACGTCGGCCGGGGCTCGCTACAGCGCGGTCCCCGTGCGCCATCGCATGCCGTTGACCTGGCCGGGCTCGTCGCCGATCACATACCGCACCCGCCGTCCGTGCACGCGGCGCGCGGGGGCGCGGCAGCCGCGGGGGCGGCAGCCGCGCGCCAGCGGCGCGTGCGGGTCCCGGGCAGCCGTCACCATGGCCAGGCGCAGGCGCGGCCGGGTGCGGGGCAGGGGACGGTCGGCGGACATGGTGCGGGTCAGCCCCGTCCGTGCCGCAGGGCCGGGTGGGCGCCCGCGGCGACCAGGTCGGCGACAGCGGCCCGCGGGTCGCGACCGGTGACCAGGGACTCGCCGACGAGTACGGCGTCGGCGCCGGCATTTGCGTAGGCGATGAGGTCGTGCGGGCCGCGGACGCCGGACTCGGCGACCTTGACGATGCCCGCCGGGATCTCGGGGGCGACACGCTCGAAGGTGGAGCGGTCGACCTTGAGGTCCTTCAGATTGCGCGCATTGATACCGATGATCTTCGCTCCGGCGTCGACGGCGCGCTCCGCCTCCTCCTCGTCGTGCGCCTCGACCAGCGGCGTGAGGCCGATGGACTCGGCGCGCTCGATCAGGGAGACGAGGGCCTCCTGGTCGAGGGCGGCGACGATCAGCAGGGCGAGGTCGGCGCCGTAGGCGCGGGCCTCCCAGAGCTGGTACGAGGTGACGATGAAGTCCTTGCGCAGGATCGGGATGTCGACCTTGGCGCGGACGGCTTCCAGGTCGGCGAGCGAACCGCCGAAGCGACGCTCCTCGGTGAGGACGGAGATGACGGACGCGCCACCGGCCTCGTAGTCCGCGGCGAGCGCGGCCGGGTCGGCGATCGCGGCCAGGGCCCCCTTGGAGGGGCTGGAGCGCTTGACCTCGCAGATGACGGTCACGCCCTCGCCGCGCAGGGCGGCGACTCCGTCCTTGGCCGCCGGAGCGCGCGCCGCGCGTTCCTTGAGCTCGTCGAGGCTGACACGCGCCTGCCGCTCTGCGAGGTCGGCGCGGACGCCGTCGATGATCTCGTCGAGCACACTCACGCGAGCGGCCCCCTTCCGGGACGGTGATGAGGGAACAGGATCAGCCATCTCGATGGTATCCGTAGGAGGGCCGAGGGCCCGCATCCGGCCGCCGAATGTCCCACTAGCTGGGCATTCATGGCGCCAGTACTGATCCGAACGGCAGATTCCGAACGACGGTGAAAATCAGCAGCACAGCGCCGATCCCCCACCAGTAGGCCGGTGCGAGGTTGATCCGTACGGGCATTCCTCTGCTCGCGCGGACCATCCAGACCACCCAGACGGCGGCGAAGATCGCGTAGCCGACGACGGCGAGGGCATTGGAGCCGAAGGCGGCGGCGATATCGCCGTGGGCAACGGCGTGGGCGCTGCGCAGCCCGCCGCAGCCGGGGCAGAACAGGCCGGTGACCTGCAGCATCGGGCAGACCGGGTAGTGGCCCGGCTGGTTGGGGTCGACGGCGCCGACGTAGCCGAAGGCCCCGATGACGGCCGCCATCACCGCCACCGGGGTGACGAGCCGCCGGAAAGGTGATGCGGGCACGGGTGCCGGCGGGAAGGCCGACGCGGGGTGACCGGGCGCCGGCACGACGACCGGCGCGGGCTGGTGACCGGGCGGGCCCGGTGCGGCTTCGGGAGAAGGCGAGGCGTCCACCCGGTGATTGTCCCCGCTCACGCGGAAAGGCGCAGCCCGGCCCGGGCTGCGCCTTTCACGATGCTCCGACCGGCGTCAGGCGGACGTCTGGGCCTGTCCGGCGCGCGCCCGGGCGGCGGCCATCTCGGCCGACTCCTTCGGCATGCCGAGGCCGGCGGCCTTCATCGCGAAACCGACGACTCCGCCGATGAGGATGACCGCGACACCTGCCCAGAAGCCGAGCGGGTTGGCCGCGACCATGAAGACGCCTGCGACGCAGAAGCCGATGAACGAGATGATGACACCGGTCCAGGCGGCCGGGGTGTGACCGTGGCTGCTGCCCGCCATGAGTTGCTCCTCGTTGGTGTTGCGCTGTGGGTATCGCTGTATCGCTGTACGCAAAGCTGGTGGCGCTGTGCTGCCGCTGTGCAGAAAGCTCACGACCATTGTCCCGTACGGACGGGTACGACGTGAGCTGGGGGTCGTACCCGGGGTGTGTCCTACCGGTCACGCCCCGCTCGCGCCGGGAAGTCCTTCAGTGCGTCGGGTCCTCGCCGCGGTCCAGGGCCTTCCACAGGTCCTCGGGCCGGTCCGGGTCCGGGGCGGTGCGGGGGGCCTTGCGGGGGCGTGGGGTGCCGTCGCGCTCGTACCGGCCCGACATGGTCGGCCAGAGCTTCCCGTACCGCAGGGCGAGCAGCCCGGCGATGAGGATCAGCAGTCCGCCTGCGGCGGTGACGTACGGCCAGGCGGTGTGGCTGAGGGCGTCGATGGTGGCGGAGGTGTCGCCGGTGGTCTGCGCCGCCTTCTCGTCGAGGGCCGCGCTGTCGGAGGCGCCGAGGTAGGCGCTCAGTCCGGCACCGAGGCCGCTGAGGGCGAGCAGCCCGGCGACGAGCAGCCGGCCGGTGCTGCGGACGGCGAAGACGGCGACGAGGGCGGCCAGGCCGACGATGGCGAGGGCCGCGGGGAGTCCGGTGACGTCCCGGCCGTCGGCGGTCAGAGGCAGGGAGCCGCCGCCGACGGCGGCCTTGCCCTCGGCCCATGTCTGGCCGGAGGCGAGGAGGACGACGGTGGCACCGACCGCCCCGAGAAGCAGGCCGGCGGCCAGGCTGCGGCGGCTTCCCGTGGCGTCGGGCGCGGTGGCGGCTCGGGCACGGGGCTGGGGTACGGGGACAGCACTCACGTACCCCACTATCCCTTACCCGTTCAGCTTTCGTGGAGGCGGTTGGCGGTATGGACGGCGCGCAGGACCGCGGCGGCCTTGTTGCGGCATTCGGTGTCCTCGGCGACCGGGTCCGAGTCGGCGACGATTCCCGCTCCGGCCTGGACGTACGCGGTGCCGTCGCGCAGCAGAGCCGTACGGATCGCGATCGCGGTGTCGGAGTCCCCGGCGAAGTCGAGGTAGCCGACGCAGCCTCCGTACAGTCCGCGGCGGGTGGGTTCGAGCTCCTCGATGATCTGCATGGCCCGCGGCTTGGGGGCGCCGGAGAGAGTCCCGGCCGGGAAGCACGCGGTCAGGACGTCGAAGGCGGTACGGCCTTCGGCGACGCGGCCGGTGACCGTGGAGACGATGTGCATCACGTGCGAGTACCGCTCGATCGACATGAAGTCGACGACCTCGACGCTGCCGGGCACACAGACCCGTCCCAGGTCGTTGCGGCCGAGGTCGACGAGCATCAGGTGCTCGGCGCGTTCCTTCGGGTCGGCGAGGAGCTCGTCGGCGAGAGCCTGGTCCTCCTGCGGGGTGGCGCCGCGGGGCCGTGTCCCGGCGATCGGGTGGACCATCGCGCGCCCTTCCTCGACCTTGACGAGGGCTTCGGGGCTGGAACCCGCGACATCGAAGCCCTCGAACCGGAAGAGGTACATGTACGGCGACGGGTTGGTCGCACGCAGCACCCGGTAGACGTCCAACGCGCTTGCCGTGCACGGGGTCTCGAAGCGCTGGGACGGGACGACCTGGAACGCCTCGCCGGCCCTGATGCGCTCCTTCACGTCGACGACCGCGTCCTGGAAGGCCTGGCCGCCCCAGAGCGCGGTGTACGGCGGGAGCTCGGACGGCGGAAGGGCCACGGGGGCGCTCTCGACCGGACGGGAGAGGTCCGCCTCCATGGCGTCGAGCCGGGCGACGGCGTCGGCGTACGCCTCGTCGACCCCGGTCTCCAGGTCGTTGTGGTTGATCGCGTTGGCGATCAGCAGGACGCTGCCGTCCCAGTGGTCGAGGACGGCCAGGTCCGAGGTGAGGAGCATCGTCAGCTCGGGGAGCTGCAGGTCGTCGCCTCCGTGCTCGCCGATCCGCTCCAGTCTGCGCACGATGTCGTAACCGAGATAGCCGACCATGCCGCCGGTGAACGGCGGCATGCCGGAGTGCAGGTCGCGGGGCGTGTGCAGGGCCTCGACGGTGGCGCGCAGGGCGTCCAGCGGATCCCCGTCGACGGGGACGCCGACGGGCGGGGTGCCGAGCCAGTGCGCCTGCCCGTCGCGGACGGTGAGGGTGGCGGCGCTGCGGACGCCGATGAAGGAGTAACGGGACCAGGTACGGCCGTTCTCCGCGGATTCGAGGAGGAACGTGCCGGTGCGCTCGCCCGCGAGCTTGCGGTAGAGCGCGACCGGGGTGTCGCCGTCCGCGAGGAGTCGGCGGCTGACGGGGATGACACGCCGGTCGGCGGCCAGCTTGCGGAAGGTCTCAAGATCCATGGCGGCTGACCCTACTGTCCCAGCGGGAGTACGTCTGCGTCGAAGCACGTCCGGTCACCGGTGTGACAGGCGGCACCCGTCTGGTCGACCTTGACGAGAACGGTGTCGGCGTCGCAGTCGAGGGCGACGGACTTGACCACCTGGATGTGGCCCGAGGTGTCGCCCTTGACCCAGTACTCCTGGCGGCTGCGCGACCAGTAGGTGCAGCGGCCGGTGGTCAGGGTGCGGTGCAGGGCCTCGTCGTCCATCCAGCCGAGCATGAGCACCTCGCCGGTGTCGTACTGCTGGGCGATGGCCGGGACCAGTCCGTCGGCACCGCGCTTGAGGCGGGCGGCGATGGCGGGGTCCAGGCTGCTGGCGGGCGGGGTGCTGGGCGCGGGCATGCTGGTCATGGGTCCCATTCTGCCGTGGTCGCGAGGGCGGTTCCGTGAGACGTCCACTGGGCGGACCGCGGGGCCCGGTCGTACGCTGGCGAGCATGTCGACCCATGCGAAGCGCGAACGACTTCTGCTTGCCGACCTGTTGGAGGCGGCGGGCCCCGAAGCCGCCACCCTGTGCCAGGGCTGGACGGCCCGGGACCTGGCGGCCCATGTCGTGGTGCGCGAGCGCCGACCGGACGCGGCGGCCGGGGTGCTGCTGGGCCCGCTGAAGAACCGGCTCGAACGGGTGCAGGCCGAGTTCGCCGAGAAGCCGTACGAGGAACTCATCCAGCTGATCCGCACGGGGCCGCCCCGGATGTCGCCGTTCGGGCTGAAGCAGGTGGACGAGGCGGCCAACACGGTGGAGTTCTACATCCACGCCGAGGATGTGCGCCGGGCGCAGCCCGACTGGTCGCAGCGGGAGCTGGACCCGGTCTTCGCCGATGCGCTCTGGTCGCGCATGGAGAAGGCGGCGCGGCTGATGGGGCGCAAGGCGCCGGTGGGTCTTGTGCTGCGCCGCCCGGACGGGCAGACCGCGGTGGCGCACAAGGGCACTCCGGTGGTGACCGTCACCGGCGAGCCGGGCGAACTTCTGCTGTACGCGTCCGGGCGGCAGGACGCGGCCCGGGTGGAGGTCGAGGGCGACAAGGAGGCGGTGGCCCGGCTGCGGACGGCGGAGCTCGGCATGTAGGACGACGGGGCGTGGTCGGCGGCGTGCCGTACGCGCGACCCGCCGCCCGATGTCAGTGCGGCAGTTCGGCGCGGCGCAGTCGGGTGAAGGCCAGACCGGCCGTCGCCCCGGCCACGCACACCACTGCACTGGTGACGAAGACCGGGCCCGTCCCCCAGGCGGCGACGGCGGCTCCTGTGACCGGGTAGCTGAGCGGGGCGATCGCGTGGGTGAAGAGCGTCGAGACCGAGGTGACCCGGCCCAGGTAGGCAGGGTCGGTGACGGTCTGGATCAGGGCGCCGCACAGGGCGCCGCCGAGTCCGGCGAAGAGCCCGACGCAGAAGGCGACCGCGGCGGCGAGGCCCACCGAGGGGGCAAAGGCCAGGACGGCTGTGGCGAGTGCGCCGACCAGTGCCGTCAGGCACATGACGAGACCGGCCCGTGGCACCCGGCCGCGCACCGCGAGGAGCAGCGCCGACGCACCGGCTCCGATCCCGAACGCGGCGACGATCCAGCCCATGCCGGACGCCCCCCAGCCGCGCTGCCCGGCAAGCAGGACCAGGCCGAGGTTGAACGGCCCGGTGAAGCCCAGCTCGCTGAGGGCCACGACGAGCATGAGCGGTCCGAGCACCGGGTGGCGGCGGATGTGGCGCAGCCCGTCGGTCAGGTCGTGCCAGGCGGTGCCGGACGGTTCACCGGCTTCCGCTGCGGGCAGCGGGCTGATCCGCAGGGCAAGGAGCAACGGCAGCGACACGGCGAAGAGCACCCCGGCCGCGGCGAACGCGAGGGTCGGGCCGCCGAAAGCCACTGCGGCGCCACCGAGCGGGGCTCCGACGACGTTGGCGGCACGGGAGGCGAGTCCGCGCAGTCCCTGGACGCGGGCCAGTTGTCCGGCGGCGGTGATCCGGGGCGGCAGGGCGCCGACGGCGGGCAGGAAGAGCGCGTCGACCACACCGAAGACGAGCGCGACGGCGACCAGCATCCACACGGCGGGCGAGGTGAACAGCAGCGCGCCCGCCAGGCCCAGCACGACCAGACAGCGGGCGGCGTCGCTGCCGATGACGACGCGGCGCGGGCCGAGCCGGTCGGCGAGCACTCCCCCGCCGAGCATCAGCAGGGCCCGGGGTATGGAGCCGACGGCGAGGACGAGCCCGGCCTGGGTGGCGCTGCCGGTGCGGGCGGCGGACCAGGCGAGCGCCATGTAGTAGACGCTGTCGCCGATCATCGACGCGGCGTAGGCGCCGAGCCAGCGCAGGACGTTGCCGTCGCGGTGGGCTGGGCGTTCGGGTGCTTTCGTGGCCGTGACGGTGACGGTCATGAGGGTCGTCCTCCCGGGGCGGCGACTCAGGTGCGGAACGGGAATGCGTACAGGTGCATGGCGACGTTCTCGCGGCCTTCCGTGTCTCCGGCCTCGTCGCGGGCGCGGCCGAGTTCTTCGTACCGGTCGATCAGTTCGTGCACCTCACGGCTGAGCGCGGCGAGTTCGTCGGCGGTGAGCCGGGCCAGGTACTCGGAGCCGGAGGCGGCGCTGCGCCACTCCAGTGACCAACTCTGGGCCGAGTCGATGTAGTTGCGGTACAGCTCGACGTGCTGGTCGAACGAGAGCCGACCGATGGCGGTGTGCGTGGCGACCTTCTCGGGCGCGTCACTGAAATCCTCGGCATGGACGTTCAGCCCCTTCGAGGCCGGCTGCCACCAGCGCTCGCGGCCGTCCTTGCCCTGCTGCTCGGCCTCCTCGATCAGGCCGTGGTCGGCGAGCTTGCGCAGGTGGTAACTGACCAGCGAGACCGCCTCGTCAACCTGCTCGGCGAGCTGGGAGGCGGTGGCCGTACGGGAGATGTAGAGCGCCCGGTAGAGCTTCATCCGCAGGGGGTGCCCGAACGCCTTCAGGGTCTCCAGGTCGGAGATCCGGCGAGATTCGTTGCTTGCCATGCCCTCACCGTAGACAGGAAAGAAAACTTGCACAATCTTTTTTGTGCAATAAAACTTGCGGAATCTCGGATACCGCCCTGATGCCGTGAGGGGACGGCCCGCAAAACGTCGATCGCCGGACGGGCCACAACGGCTCGTCCGGCGATCGACGGAGTACTGCGGTCAGCGGACCGGGTGTCCGGCCTCCCTGAGAGCACCCTTGACCTCGGAGATCCGCAGATCGCCGAAGTGGAAGACGGACGCGGCGAGCACCGCGTCGGCGCCTGCCACGATGGCCGGTGCGAAGTGCGCGAGACGGCCCGCGCCGCCGGAGGCGATGACGGGGACGGTGACATGAGTGCGGACCGCCGCGATCATCTCGGTGTCGTAGCCGTCCTTCGTGCCGTCGGCGTCCATCGAGTTGAGCAGGATCTCGCCCGCGCCCAGCTCGGCGGCCCGGTGCGCCCACTCGACGGCGTCGATGCCGGTGCCCTTGCGGCCGCCGTGCGTGGTGACCTCGAAGGTGCCCGCGGGGGTACGCCGGGCGTCCACGGACAGGACGAGGACCTGTCGGCCGAACCGCTCGGCGATCTCCCGGATGAGGTCCGGGCGGGCGATCGCCGCGGTGTTGACGCCGACCTTGTCGGCGCCGGCCCTCAGCAGTTTGTCGACGTCCTCGGCGGTACGGACACCGCCGCCGACGGTGAGCGGGATGAAAACCTGCTCCGCGGTGCGGCGCACCACGTCGTAGGTCGTCTCCCGGTCGCCGCTGGACGCGGTGATGTCGAGGAAGGTCAGCTCGTCGGCGCCCTCGGCGTCGTACAGCTTGGCCATCTCGACGGGGTCACCCGCGTCGCGCAGGTTCTGGAAGTTGACACCCTTGACGACCCGGCCGTTGTCGACGTCCAGGCACGGGATGACTCGTACCGCGAGACTCATTGCGCACCTTCCCGGTAGGCCTCGATCTCGACCTCGACGACCAGGCTGGGGTCGACGAAACCGGAGACGATGATCATGGAAGCGGCGGGGCGGACGTCGTCGAACAGCTCCTTGTGGGCGCGGCCGACCTCGTCCACGTCCCGGGCGTGCGTGATGTACATCCGGGTACGGACGACGTCCTCGCGACCCAGCCCCACTTGCTTCAGTGCGTCGAAGGCGACGTTGAAGGCAACGACGGCCTGCTCGTACGGGCCGCCCGCGGAGATCTGTCCGTTGACGACCGACGTGCAGCCGGCGACCAGGACCAGCCCGTTCGGCAGCTGCACCGCGCGGGAGTAGCCGAACTTGTCCTCCCAGGGTGCGCCGGAGGAGATGCGGTTGACGGAATCGGTCATCCGGAGACCACCTGCAGCGCCTCTTCGAGGGTGAACGCCTTCGCGTACAGCGCCTTGCCGACGATCGCGCCCTCGACACCGTCCGGCACGAGCGAGGCGATCGCCCGCAGGTCGTCCAGCGAGGAGACGCCGCCGGAGGCGACGACCGGCTTGTCGGTGGCCGCGCAGACGTTCTTCAGGAGCTCCAGGTTGGGGCCCTGGAGCGTGCCGTCCTTGGCGATGTCGGTGACGACGTAGCGGGCACAGCCCTCGGAGTCGAGGCGGGCGAGGGTCTCGTAGAGGTCGCCGCCGTCGCGGGTCCAGCCGCGGCCGCGGAGCGTCGTACCGCGGACGTCGAGGCCGACGGCGATCTTGTCGCCGTGCTCGGCGATGACCTTGGCGACCCACTCGGGGGTCTCCAGGGCGGCGGTACCGAGGTTGACCCGGGTGCAGCCGGTGGCGAGGGCGGCGGCGAGCGAGGCGTCGTCACGGATGCCGCCGGACAGCTCGACCTTGATGTCCATGGAGCGGGCGACCTCGGCGATCTGCGCCCGGTTGTCACCGGTGCCGAACGCGGCGTCCAGGTCGACGAGATGCAGCCACTCGGCGCCCGCCTTCTGCCAGGCGAGAGCGGCCTGCAGGGGGTCGCCGTACGAGGTCTCGGAGCCGGACTCGCCGTGCACGAGGCGGACGGCCTGGCCGTCGCGGACGTCGACGGCGGGGAGGAGCTCAAGCTTGGTGGACATCAGAGTGTTCCGATCCAGTTGGTCAGCAGCTGGGCGCCGGCATCGCCGGACTTCTCGGGGTGGAACTGGGTGGCCCACAGGGCGCCGTTCTCCACGGCGGCGACGAACGGCTCACCGTGGGTGGCCCAGGTGACCCGGGGGGCCCTGATCCTGGCGTTCGTGACTTCGAGGCTCCAGTCGTGCACCGCGTACGAGTGCACGAAGTAGAACCGGGCCTCGGGGTCGAGACCGGCGAAGAGCTCGGAGTCCTCGGGGGACCGCACGGTGTTCCAGCCCATGTGCGGGACGACCGGGGCCTTCAGCGGGGCGACGGTGCCGGGCCACTCGTCGAGGCCCTCCGTCTCCACGCCGTGCTCGATCCCGCGCTCGAAGAGGATCTGCATGCCGACGCAGATGCCCATCACCGGTCGGCCTCCGGAGAGCCTGCGGCCGATGACCCAGTCGCCGCGGGCCTTCTTCAGCCCCTCCATGCAGGCGGAGAACGCGCCGACGCCGGGCACCAGCAGCCCGTCGGCGTTCATCGCCCGGTCGAAGTCGCGTGTGATCTCGACGTCCGCGCCGACGTGGGCGAGGGCGCGCTCGGCGGAACGGACGTTGCCGAAGCCGTAGTCGAAGACGACGACCTTCTTCTTCTCACTCACAGGTCGCTCCCTCAGTCCCAGAGTCCCTGGATCCGCATGACACCTGCGACCAGGCACATCACGGATGCGATCCCGAGCAGCACGATGACGCCCTTGGGCATCTTCTGCTTCGAGAAGGAGTAGACGCCGCCGGCCAGGAAGAGGCCGAGGACGATCAGAACGGTGTTGAGGCCGGTCACAGGGCTCCCTTCGTGGAAGGAAGAATTCCGGCGGCGCGCGGGTCGTGCTCACAGGCGTACCGCAGGGCGCGGGCGAGCGCCTTGAACTGGCACTCCACGATGTGGTGGGCGTTGCGGCCGTACGGGACGTGGACGTGCAGGGCGATCTGTGCCTGGGCGACGAAGGACTCCAGGATGTGCCGGGTCATCGTGGTGTCGTACGAGCCGATCATCGGCGCGATGTTCTCCGGCTCGGTGTGCACCAGGTAGGGGCGGCCGGAGAGGTCGACGGTGACCTGGGCGAGCGACTCGTCCAGCGGGACGGTGCAGTTGCCGAAGCGGTAGATGCCGACCTTGTCGCCGAGCGCCTGCTTGAAGGCGGCGCCGAGGGCCAGGGCGGTGTCCTCGATCGTGTGGTGCGTGTCGATGTGCAGGTCGCCCTCGGTCTTGACCGTGAGGTCGAAGAGGCCGTGGCGGCCGAGCTGGTCGAGCATGTGGTCGTAGAAGCCGACCCCGGTCGACACGTCGACCTTCCCGGTGCCGTCGAGGTTGACCTCGACGAGCACCGACGTCTCCTTGGTGGTGCGTTCCACGCGGCCTACGCGGGGGCTCATCCGTCGTGCTCCTTCTTGAGTTCGCGTACCGCATCGAGGAACGCGTCGTTCTCTGCCGGGGTTCCTGCGGAGACCCGCAGCCATCCCGGTACGCCGTTGTCCCGGACCAGGACGCCCCGGTCGAGGATCTGCTGCCAGGCGGTGTGGCTGTCGGCGAAGCGGCCGAACTGGACGAAGTTGGCGTCCGAGTCCGTCACGTCGAAGCCGAGGGCACGCAGTTCGGTGACGATCCGGTCGCGCTCGCTCTTGAGCTGCGCGACGTATCCGAGGAGCGTCTCGGTGTGCTCCAGGGCGGCGAGTGCCGTGGCCTGGGTGACGGAGGACAGGTGGTAGGGCAGCCGCACCAACTGGACGGCGTCCACGACGGCCGGGTCGGCGGCGAGATAGCCGAGGCGCAGTCCGGCGGCGCCGAACGCCTTCGACATGGTGCGCGAGAGCACCATGTTCGGCCGGCCCTCGATCAGCGGGAGGAGCGAGGGGTGGTGGCTGAATTCGCCGTACGCCTCGTCGACGACGACCATCGAGGGCCTGGCGGCCTGGGCGGCGTCGTACAGCGCGAGGACGGTGGCCGCGTCGACCGCGGTGCCCGTGGGGTTGTTGGGCGAGGTGATGAAGACGACGTCCGGGCACTGCTCGGCGATGGCCTCGCAGGCCGCGTCGACATCGATCGTGAAGTCGTCCTTGCGCGGTCCGGAGATCCAGCCCGTGCCGGTGCCGCGCGCGATGAGAGCGTGCATCGAGTACGAGGGCTCGAAGCCGATCGCGGTGCGTCCGGGGCCGCCGAAGGTCTGCAGCAACTGCTGCAGCACCTCGTTGGAGCCGTTGGCCGCCCAGACGTTGGCGAGACCGACCTCGTGCCCGGCGGTGCGGGTGAGATAGCGGGCCAGTTCGGTACGGAGCTCGACGGCGTCCCGGTCGGGGTAACGGTTGAGGTCGCGGGCGGCCTCGCGGACACGCTCGGCGATACGGTCGACGAGCGCCTCGGGGAGCGGGTACGGGTTCTCGTTGGTGTTCAGCCGTACGGCCACGTCGAGTTGGGGCGCACCGTACGGGGACTGACCACGGAGCTCGTCCCGGATCGGCAGGTCGTCGATACGGGTGGTGCTGCTGTTCGTCACTGCTGCGGAACCTTCCAGCCACTGTGCTCGTCCAGTTCGCCTTCGGCGAATCGGGCCCTGAGAGCGGCGCCGTGGGCGGGGAGGTCCTCCGCCTCGGCGAGGGCCACGACATGGTGGGTGACCTCGGCGAGCGCGTCGCGCGTGTAGTCGACGATGTGGATACCGCGCAGGAAGGACTGCACGGACAGGCCCGAGGAGTGGCAGGCGCAGCCACCGGTGGGCAGGACGTGGTTGGAGCCGGCGCAGTAGTCGCCGAGCGAGACCGGGGACCACGGGCCGACGAAGATCGCTCCGGCGTTGCGGACCCGGTCGGCGACGGCTGCGGCGTCGGCGGTCTGGATCTCCAGGTGCTCGGCGGCGTACGCGTCGACGACCTTGAGGCCGTCCTCCAGATCATTGACCAGGACGATCGCGGACTGACGGCCGGCCAGCGCGGGCTCGATCCGGTCGGTGATGTGCTTGGTCGCGGCGATCTGCGGCTTCAGCTCGGCCTCGGTGGCGGCGGCCAGTTCCTCGGAGTCGGTGACGAGGACGGCGGCGGCCATCGGGTCGTGCTCGGCCTGGCTGATCAGATCGGCGGCGACGTGCACCGGGTCGGCGGTGGAGTCGGCGAGGATCGCGATCTCGGTGGGTCCGGCCTCGGCGTCGATGCCGATGCGGCCCTTGAGGAGGCGCTTGGCGGCGGCGACATAGATGTTGCCGGGACCGGTGACGAGGTTCACCGGGAGACATTCGGCCGTTCCGTACGCAAACATCGCGATGGCCTGGGCGCCGCCGGCGGCGTACACCTCGTCGACGCCGAGCAGGGCGCAGGCGGCGAGGATGGTGGGGTGCGGCAGACCGCCGAACTCCTTCTGCGGCGGGGAGGCGACGGCGATGCCCTCGACACCCGCCTCCTGCGCCGGGACGACGTTCATGACCACGGACGACGGGTAGACGGAGCGCCCGCCCGGCACATACAGGCCGACGCGCTCGACGGGCACCCACTTCTCGGTCACGGTGCCGCCGGGGACGACCTGCGTGGTGTGCGTGGTGCGGCGCTGCTCGTGGTGGACGAGACGGGCGCGGCGGATCGACTCCTCCAGGGCGGCCCGTACGGCGGGGTCGAGCCGGTCCAGCGCCTCGGAGAGCGCCGCGGCCGGGACCCGGATCGAGTCGAGCCGTACGCCGTCGAATTTCTCCCCCCACTCGATCACTGCCGCTGAGCCACGATGGCGTACGTCCTCGCAGATGGGGCGCACCGTCTCCAGTGCGGCTTCCACGTCGAACTCGGCTCGGGGCAGCAGGTCGCGCAGGTCGCCGCCCTCGGGGAGGGCATCGCCGCGCAGATCGATTCGAGAGATCACACCCCAATTCTCTCAGACCGCCTCCGGCGGCAGTTCGCCCGTATCACTGGCTGATACATGACCCGGCCGTCACGGCCGACTACTCCCGGCCACTACTGACCGTCGGCGTTCACTCCGTCACCCAGAGGGAACACAGAGGGAATAACAGCTGCAAGCGGAAGGGGCCCCGGTGACCGAACCGCAGGACAGCGAGATCCCGGACAGCCTCAGCACGGCGGAACTGGGTATGTGGCGGGCGTTCCGGAACGGCAGCACCTACGATCTGCGCGCCCGCGACCCGATGCGGGACGACCCGTTCGCGCCGACGGTCTGGGGCGCCGAGCGCAGTGTGGACGCCCGTGTCGTCGCCCGGCTGCTGCTGAGCGGGCCGCCCGCCCGGCCCGGACGGGTCGCCGCGCTGAAGCTCCGGGGGATACGGATCACCGGGACGCTCGATCTCGCGGGCGGGCGTGTCGCTCCGTACGTGGAGCTGACCGGGTGCCGCTTCGAGGAGGAGGTGGTCCTGCCGGAGTGTCACTTCACGACGTTGCGGATGGTCGGCTGCGCGGTGCCCCGGCTGGAGGCGGCGCGGCTGCGCACCGAGGGCGATCTGCATCTGCCGCGCTGCCGAATCGAGCGCGGGATCCGGCTCACCGACGCCCATATCGGCACCGATCTGCTGCTCAACCAGATCGAGCTCGGGGCCGACCGGCAGGGCCGCGCGCTCGCCGCGGACGGTCTGACGGTCGCGCAGGACCTGCAGGCGGAGATGGTCGAGACGCGTGGCGAGCTGAGTCTGCGCGGCGCGAAGGTAGGCGGTTCGCTGAGTCTGCGCGGCAGCCGGCTGCGGGCGGGGCGTGGCCGGCGCGCACTGAACGCCCCGCAGCTGACGGTGGAGCGGACCTTGTACATGACCGAGGCATGGGTCAGTGTCGACACGGGGAACCTGGGCACCACTCCCCCCTTCGGCATCGTCATGGCCCAGGCCCAGGCCCCGGCACACGGCACCCGGGCGCAGGTCTTCGAGTGCCGCGGCGGAGTGCGGCTGGACGACGGGCGGTTCGGTGACGCGGTCGACCTGCACAAGGCCAGGTTCGTGCTGGCGCCCCGCGAGGAGCTGTCGCTGCGCCGGATCGTCGCCCCGGAGCTGCGGTTCAACGCGGAGCGCCCGGAGGAGGGCCGGGTCGTGCTCAACGGCGCGAAGGTCGTCACGCTGATCGACGTGTCGACCAGCTGGCCGGGGCCCGGCGGTCTCGCGATGGGCGGTTTCGTCTACGAGAACCTCGTCCCGTACGGGCACTTCCCGCTCTCCCGCCGCCTGGAGTGGCTGGCGGCGGCGACCCCCGAGTACGTACCCGAGCCGTACGAACGGCTGGCGACGGTGCTGCGCAACTGCGGGGAGGACGCGGACGCCCGCGAGGTGCTGCTCGCCAAGCAGCGGCGCCGGCGCGAGACGCTGCCGCCCGCCGCGAAGCTGTGGGGGATCCTGCAGGACTGGACGGTGGCGTACGGCTACCGGCCCGGGCGGGCGGCGGTGTGGATGGCGGTGCTGTGGGCGGCCGGGACGGTGGCCTTCTCGCAGTACGAACCGGCGGCGATCAAGCAGGACGAGCACCCGGAGTGGAACGCGGCGCTGTACGCGCTGGATCTGCTGGTGCCCGTGATCAACCTCGGACAGGACGGGTACTGGCGGATGGAGGGCGGCTGGCAGTGGGCGGCGGCCGCGCTGGTGCTGCTGGGGTGGATATTGGCCACGACGGTGGCGGCGGGCGCGTCGCGGCTGCTGCGCCGAGGCTGACCGGACACGGCCGGGGCGGGCGGCCCACCGGCCGCAGGCAAGGGCCCGGCGGACACGACGACGACCGGTCTCCCCCGACCGACCAGCACGGATACCGACCACCGGAGCAAAACAATCAAGCCAAATTCCACCTCATCCTTTACCCTTTATTGACCCTCCTCGAGGCAACCCTTGCACTCGGCACCAAAGCTTCACAGCGCCCCTCTGGCGCCGCCTCGACCAGCGTTTTTCAATGGCCTGCACCATGTCATTCCTTCGCGCCCTGCTCCGTACCGCGCGCATGATCCGGCACGCTCCCCAGCTGTCCGCCGGACTGCCCGCGGACGATGCGGTGCTGCTCGATGCCCCCGACGAGCGGCTCTCCCCCGCGCTCGTCGCCGCCGCCCTCGGGGACTACGAGCCGGCCGCAAAGCTCCTCGCCACCACCCGGGACGCCGCCGAGTGGGAGAATCGCGACCGTTACCTCGGCCGGCTCGCCACCTTCGCCCGCCACCGCGACAGCTGGCTGGCCGACTGGCTCGCCGCCGCCCCGCACGACCCGGACGCACTGCTCGTCAAGGCCGAACTGGCGGTCCGGCGGGCCTGGGAGTCGCCGGCCCGCGCCGAGCAGCTGCGCGACGTGGCACCACTGATCACCGCGGCGGCCGAGAGCGATCCCCGCGACCCGGTGCCCTGGCGGCTCGCACTCGACCACGCCCGCGGCACGCATGCCCCGCATGCCGCCTTCGAGGCGCTGTGGGAGCAGGCCGTCCGTCGCTCCTCGCACCACTACGGCTGCCATGTCGCGGCGCTGCAGTACCTGTCCGCCGCCTGGTACGGCTCGCACCGCGAATGCTTCGACTTCGCCGAACAGGCCGCGGAGGACTCGCTGCCCAGCTCACTGGTGCAGGCGCTGCCCGTGCGGGCCGCGTTCGCGCTTCTGGTCGCCGCCCCCGAGACACGGACCACATCGGTGCTGGAGGAGCGGATCGACAGGGCCGCGGATCTGGCGATCGCGCTGTCCGCCACGTATGAGCCGGGCGATCCGTGGCCGGCCGAGGTCCGCAATCTGCTGGCGTACGTGCTGGTCGTCCGGGACCGCTGGGACGAGGCGCTGGAACAGTTCCGGCTGATCGGGCCCCACGCGACGTCGTTCCCGTGGTCGCTGGTCTCCGACGATCCGCTCGGCCAGTTCCTGGACGCGCGGGACGGGGTACGCCTCCAGGTGGCATCCGGCATGCCTTTGCGGTACCGGGCCGACCACGGCGGGTCGCGCGGCCATTACGCTTGACCGTTGTGACCACCGCTCGTCTGCCCCTCTTCCCGCTGAACGCGGTGCTGTTCCCCGGCCTCGTGCTGCCGCTCAACGTCTTCGAGGAGCGCTATCGCGCCCTGATGCGCGAGCTGCTGAAGACCGATGAGGACGAACCGCGCCGCTTCGTGGTCGTCGCGATCCGCGACGGCCGCGAGATAGCGCCCACCGCCGCCGGAATGCCGGACGCCACCACGGCACCCTCCGCCACCGAGCGCGGTCCCGCGGACGGCTTCGGCCCCGATCCGATCCAGACGTTCCACCGGGTCGGCTGTGTCGCGGACGCGGCGAAGATCCGGGAACGCGCCGACGGCAGCTTCGAGGTCCTGGCGACCGGCACCACCCGGGTCAGGCTGCTCTCGGTCGACGCGGGCGGCCCCTACCTGACGGCCGAGGTCGAAGAGCTCGAAGAGGACACCGGCGACGAGGCGGGCGCGCTTGCCGAGGGCGTGCTGCGGGCGTTCCGCAGCTACCAGAAGCGACTGGCCGGAGCGAGCGAGCGTTCCCTGACGACGGGCGCGGAACTGCCGGACGAACCGTCGGTCGTCTCGTACCTGGTGGCCGCCGCCGCGGTCCTCGACATCCCGTCGAAGCAGCGACTGCTGCAGGCACCGGACACGGCGACGCGCCTGCGCGAGGAACTGACGCTCCTGCGCTCCGAGACGGCCGTCATCCGGCACCTGCCGTCCCTGCCCGCAGTCGACCTGACCAGGGCGCCGACCCACCCCAACTGATGCGAGGACCCTGCCCCGTGGCGAAGAAGCCGAAGAAGCACCAGCAGTCCGGCTCCGGCGGCACTCCGGCGACGGTCGCCCTGACCGCGGCGGGCACCCCTTTCACGACCCACGCGTACGAGCACGACCCGGCCTCCCCCTCGTACGGTGAGGAGGCGGCGGAAGCGCTGGGCGTCTCCCCCGACCGGGTCTTCAAGACCCTGGTGGCCGACGTGGACGGCACCCTGACCGTGGCGGTCGTCCCGGTGGCCGGCTCCCTGGACCTGAAGGCCCTGGCAGCGGCGGTCGGCGGCAAGCGGGCCGCGATGGCCGACCCGGCGGCGGCGGAACGCACGACGGGTTATGTCCGGGGCGGCATCTCCCCCCTGGGCCAGCGGAAGCGGCTGCCGACGGTACTGGACGAGTCGGCGCAGTCCCACGAGACGATCTGCGTATCGGCGGGCCGCCGCGGCCTAGAGGTGGAACTGGCCCCGAAGGATCTGGCTTCGCTGACGGGGGCGGTGTTCGCGGCCATCGGCCGGGCGTAGCGCAAGCGGCCCCGGGGCACTCACCCAGGGGCATTCGCAGCCCCTCTTCCAGCCCGTCCGGCGGCCGCGGACCGGGGCAGCGCCCCGGTTGCGGGAAGGGGCGGGGT
>NZ_JBHVEE010000033.1:0-77966 GCF_042802415.1 Streptomyces sp. NPDC057486
CCTGCCCTGGTCACCATCGTCGGCGTCGTCGTCGGTATCCGGCTGTGCCGCTGGGCCAACGCCCGGTACTTCCACCTCGACCGCGGCTCCTGCGGACTGTGACCAAGGGCGCCCCACCGACACGTCCCGCCGAGGAAGCGGCCCTCGGCCGGAGCCTCTGCGGCTGGTTAGCCGGAGTAGCACGGGTCGCCGCCGTAGGTGGACTCGGCGCGGTTACGTCCACCTATCCCGTCACCACATAAGGAATCCGCGCAGGAGCATCACACATGCTGCACACAGTGTTTCGAAAGCCTTGTTAGCGTTACTGGTTGCTCGATTACATGTGCGAACGTGACCAGGCTGTGGCCCAGGTGGGCCGACGGCGCGTCGAACCAGGAAGACCGGAAGACTGCTGATGGATTACTGCTCCTCATGCCGTCGGCATCTCAATGGCGCCCTGGTGTGCCCGGGGTGCGGCGCCTACGCCCCGGACATCGCCCCGCCCGCCGGCGGCGGCTACAGCGAGTCGGCCCCGGCGATGGCAAGCACCGCACCGGCCACAACGGCTCACCGGGACACTGCGACCACCGAAACGTGGCATGACATGCTCCTCGACGCCGAGGCGGAGTCCAGCGATTCCACGAGCGTGGCCCCGCATGTTGCCGCCGATGTCGAGGACTTGCCGCCTGTGCGGCAGGGGCGTGCGGCACGTCGGCGCCAGCTGGTCCGCTGGAAGAAGAACAAGCGCCGGGCGGCGGTCGCCAGTGCTTTCGCACTCGTCGGAGGCGGCCTGACCATCGCCATGATGGACGGGACCTCCGCCGACCGGGTCGAGGCGGCCGTGGCACCGGACGACCCGAGCATCGGTGCCGTGGAGGAGCAGACGCCCGAGCAGAATCGTTCGTCTTCCGCGCCAGCAACCAGTCAGCGTACTCACCGGTCGTCACACGCCGCTTCCAAGCCGCAGCCGCCGGCGAGGACTAACGCCCCGCGAGAGCAGGCGCTCGTGGTCTCGCCGCGTACGACGCCGCCGATCGACCGGCCGGAGGCCGCCGCGCCTGGCCGCCCGGCCGCGACGCCGACCTTGCAGCCGCACAGCACCGCCCCCTCCGCCGGAGACACGGCTCCCGACCGCCCCGATACAACGGCGCAACAGCCGTCGACGCCCACGCCCGCTAACGGCACGGACTCGGGCACGTCCCAGACCCGCCCCGCACGGGTGCCGACGTCGCCGACGGACGTCTGTCTACTCGGACTGTGCCTCAGCTGACCACGCCTGCACCCGGTCCGTTCCCGGTCGAACGATTCTCGAGGTTCGCGGGCCGTATGCCAGTCTGTGAGCAATAGTCCCGGCCGACGGGAAGGAGAGGAGGCAGAGCCCATGAGTCCCCGCGACGAATTCCAAGTCCTCCTGCGCCGCATCGGCCGGTGGTGGGCCATCGACATTCCCCACCTCAACCTCCACACCCAGTGCCGCACACTTGAAAGTACGGAGGACCTGGCGCGCGGTCTCGTCGCCTAAGCCGTCGGGGCCCCCGCGGACTTGATCGTCCTGAAGACGGTGGTGCCCGAACTCGAGCCCGTGCTCGGTCCGGTAGCCGAAGCGCGGCACCGTCGGGCCGCCGCGGTCGCCGCCGAGGACCAGGCGATCGCCGCCGCAAGGCCCCGGCACCACGAAGGGCACGGCCAACTCCCGCACACCACCCACCGCGTCACCCCCTCCCACCAGGCCGGGCACCTGCCATCCATCTTGGGTGCACCTGCCACGTGTCGGTCGAGCGCCCAGGCCGGGCTCTTGCGAGCAGGGGCAGACCTGTCACGGGGGGGAAACGGGTCTGCCCCTGCACGATGGCGCCCGCGTACCTCCCCCACGAAGAGCAGGCGCCTGACCCCACTCGGGGGGCACTCTCATCAGCGGTTGATACGACGGAAGTGTCACGGGTGACCCACGGGTAACTGGATCCGTCACATGATCTGCACGAAGCCAGCAGGCTGCTCACGCAATTCACACGCGCAGATCACACAATGACTGTTCCACACAACAAACTTGGGGGACAGCCACGGCCTACAGCCTGAACCCGTACATCAACACACCCATCACCCCAGCCTGGCCGCGCATGTACGGCTCGGGCCTCGCCCGTGTCATCTGAACACTCGTGCCCGTGGTCAGCATGAGCCTGCTTGCCGTGCCGAGCAGGCTGAGCGTGCTCCCGTCGATGGAGCCAGGCTGATCGCCAGACTCCGGTCCTCAACCTCCGGCAAGCTCACCGTCCCCGAAGCAAGCAGCCTCCAGCGCACCGCATGGCGGTCCAGCAGCCGCGTCCGGCAGAAGGTACTGGATCTCGGGTGAGGTGCTTGTCGACAGCAGCAGTTGCCAGGTGACGGTGACGTTCGGAAGCCTTCTTGACCATCCGCAAAAGTGAGCATGCGCACGAACATTTGGGTAAGTGCCGGAATAGGTAAGCATATTTTGGATATCGCAGCGCACGTGTAACGCAACGGCACTGGGATGGCGCAGACATATACAGGGAGCGGGCAAACGACCCGTGCGCCCGAGAAGGCCCATGTTCCTCTGAGAGGGCGCTCTCCCCGCCGAACGCAATGCGTCAGATTGGATTTCTTGTGAGCAGTACTGACCCGGTTCCCGGATACCAGGCCTATGACCAGCACCAAGGCGGCTCACCCCGCTCCGTCCACCGCCAAGGCGCCCCTCGGCGGGTAGCTCTGGCTGTGCGCACGATCGCCGATATTGCCGCCGGCTGCCTTGCCCTGTGGGTCCTGCTGTATCTGCTGGGCGCCAACCAAGCCAATGTCTTCGTCGCGTTTGTGCACGGAGCGGCCGACTTGCTGGCCTGGTGGTCACAGGACATTTTCACGATGGACACAGAAGGTCTGCGAATTATCCTCAATTACGGCCTGCCGGCCGTGATGTATATGCTGATCGGTCATGGAATCGCTGCGCGACTGAACCAGGCATGAACCAGTTCGGCTCTCATCCGGGTCGGGGGACCAGCGGCGTTCGCTATCTCTTCGCAACTTCTTATCCGTCCGAGTACGGACAGCTGCCCGCACCGTCGTACGCGGGCAGCGGAGCAATGACTTGGCGCTGTCGCAGCGCCCATGACCCCTCGTACTGGCCGCAGCGCGCCGACACAGGGACTCCCTGATGATCGCGCAGCAACCCCGCCCTGAGGCTGTGTCAGGTGGCCCAGCCGCAGCGGAAGGACCGGCACTGTGACACGAAACCCAGACCGAGACGATCACCTGCCCATCTATGAGGGCCTGGTACGCGAATGCGGCGACGTTCTGGCAGAAGCCCACCGCGCGTCCCAACAGGCGCTTCACCAGGCGGCAGCACTGATCGGGCCGGAAGCAGTCCAGTCGGAGCCACAGAGACAGCGGCAGGACTTCACCGCCTGATCCGTGCTCGGTTCACCGGTCGGGCCCCTCCGGAGGGCCCTCCCTCCAGTTCAGAAACAGAAAGTGACCTCCAGTGAGCCTCATCCGCCGTACAACCCCGCATTCGATGACAAGGCGTTGCAGCAACCACAGCGGGCACAGACAGCCTCTGCCGACTGGGCTTGGCGCTGCCCACGGCCGGCCGGGGACTGCGCCGTGGACGCCGGTCCACTCCGCGTCCTCCTTGTCCAAGAACGCAGCCGGGCCGCGTTGATGCCGCCGTGGCGACACGACGACTGGGCCGGTGAACAGGCGCCCCACCGAAACCCTGATCTCCAGGACAGGACGGGCGGCGTGAACAGTCCCGGGAACAGGGGCAGCCTGGCCACGCGATACGGGCGGGCGGTGGCCACAGCCCGTTGGTGCGCCCCTATGCCATGACCCGCGGCCGGACCCGGGCACGGTATGCCCTGGCCATCGAGGCGTTGGTGCACACCACGGCGGAACCCGGAGGACTGACCGGCCAGTTGCCCGAGCACCGGCGGATCTGCCAGCTGTGCCGGGAGGTCAAGTCAAGGGACAGGCTCGTTTCCCCTGTGACGGGTCTGCCCCTGCACCCGTCGCCGGCAGCAGGGCGGAGCGAAGGACAACATCCCACTCGCATGATCGGTGTCCGTGATCGTTGTGTGGAGTGGCCACCGAGTATTTGGGATGCCGATGCGACCTGTCGTACGCTCCGGGGGCGTTGGTTGGCCGGTGGGGGGACGGATCGTGGGACGAGGAGGGCATGCTCAGCGCGTGTCGGCCGATGATCCCGCGCTGAGTACGGCGGTCGTTCGGGCCCAGGACGGTGACGAGGCCGCCTTCGTCGTGCTGTACCGGCTGGTCCAACCGGGTCTGCTCAGCTACCTGCGCGGGATCGCGGGCGAGGACGCCGAAGGCATCGCCGCCGCTGCCTGGCGGGAGATCGCATGCGAGCTACCACGCTTTCGCGGCGACGGGCATGGATTCCGCGGTTGGGCGGCGAGTATTGCCCGGCGTCACGCGCTGGGCCACTTCCGGCTTCACGGGGCAGCGCCCGGTTCTCCGGGAAGCCCCGGGACGCCGCCGACCGTGGACAACATCGCCCACACCCTGCCCGGAGCAACGCTTTCCGCCGAGACGGCCCAGGCCCTGGTCGCCCGGCTGCCCCGCGCCCAAGCCGAGGCGGTCCTTCTGCGTCATGCCGTACGCCTGGACGAACGCGCAGCCGCCCAAGTGATGGGCAGGCCCCGCCCTGTCGTACGGATGCTGGCCCGCCGCGGTTTGAGGAGCCTTGCCCGTCTGCTCCGCCCTGACGATCTGACACATCATGTGCCACGGCCCCTGGGGGAACCGAGATGAGCACCGATCGAAACGGGGATGAGCGGTTGAGCGGCGAGGCCCGTCGGCGCGACGCCACCCCGCCCCCTGGAACACCTCAGGACGTCGGCCCCGCGAACGACCTTGACGACCCATTCACCCCCGAAAGGACGGCCGAACGGATCAGCGCGGCCCTGCGGCAGCAGCCCGTGGACGACACCGCGGAGCAGGCCGCCATCGCCGCATTCCAAAGCGCGCGCAAGGCACGCGATCGGACCCTGAGCACCCGGCGCCGCGACGACTGGCGCCCGAGGCCCCAGAAGCACCGCTGGGCGCGCGGCGGAGCGGTCGCCCTCGTGACGAGCTCCCTGCTGGGCGGCATCGCCTTCGCCTCCATCGGCGTGGTGGACACGCGGCAGCACGACACTCCCAAGACCGGCACCAGCCACAGCACTCCGCCGGCACACACGCCCCGCGAGCAGAGCTCTCCTTCCTCCGGGCCCAGCACGGCACCGACCACCCCCTCCCGACACCCCGGAACGACGAAGGACGTCGAGGCGCACTGCCGTGCCTACGAGAGGGTCAAGAACCGTGGACACGCCCTGGACGCCACGGCATGGCAGCGTCTCATCCGTGCTGCAGGCGGCAAACAGCACGTGGCGGCCTACTGCGCCCAGTTGACGGGCTCAGCAGACACGGCCACCTCGTCGCCGAAGAAGGCGAACAAGACCGGGAAAGGCCACGGCATGCCGAGCGCCAAAGCCAAGCCGTCGAAGGGCCGCTCCAGCCAGCCCTAGATGTTCTGTCCACGGAGGTTGGTGACAGGGTTCACGGCTGATTGATCTTGAAATGGGTGAGGGCCTTCTGGCCTGGTGTGGATTGCGACATCTGCACCGGGACGCGGGCGCGGACCTGCTTGTGGGACTTGTTGTGGGCCTGTTTCCAGTCGGGCAGTTCTTCGCCTTTGCGTCGTCGGTGGGGCATCACGAGCCCGGTGCCCGGATAGCCGTCGTCGGCGATGGTCATGGTTGTGCCGACGGCAGCCTTCGCGCCGGACTCCTCCGATGCCTTGCAGTCGTTGCGGTTGCCTGGCAGGGGCCGGCCGACCACCACGACGAGCCGGGTATCGGCGTCGATGACGACCTGGTGGTTGGTGGAGTATCGGTAGTTCTTGGACTGCTCTGCGACCGTGTGGTCGCGAGTGGGCACCAAGGTGCCGTCCACGATGAGTACGGTGTCCTTGGCGAACCGCTTGCGGGGCTGCAGCGCGAGTGACGGGCCGAGCTGGTCGATGATGCGGTCGGCCGCGGATTTCGATACGCCGAAGAGCGGTGCGAGTTGCGCATTGTCACGTTCGTGCGCCAGTAGGCCGCTACGAGCAGCACCCGGTCCTCCAGGAGAAGAGACCACGGGCGGCCCTTGCGGACCGGATCTGCACCCTCGCGGCGCAGAGCGGTCACCAGCTTGCCGCACGAACGCGGGCTCAGCCCGGTGAACGGGGCTGTCCAAGACGGCTCAGACGCCGTGATCACACCAGCCACAACAAGATCATCTCACTCGTGACCAGAGGAGGCGCCTCAGATGCGGACGCTCAGCCGCAGGTCAAGCTGATGGCGTAGACGAGCAGAGGCTCCACGAAGGGTTCCGAGCCTCCTCACCTCATCCACCTCGAGCTCCAGCCGGTCGGCGAGAGCGAGTACGGCGGCGTAGGGCCGCTCGCCCTCATCGAGCTTCGCTGCAACAGCTTCAAGGACAGCTCGAAGAACGACAGGGTTTGCACTGGGATGGTCTGCCAGCAGGCGAAGAAGCTTGTTGTCGTTCCATACGCTGTCGCGGGCCGCGCTCAGTTCCTGGAGGGCTTCGGGCGGGGTGTGGGGATTGGCGGCCAGGGCTTGCCAGACGAAAGGGTACGGACATTTCGCGAGACGCTGGAGGACCAAGCTGTCTCTCTCGGCACGTGCCAGTGCGAGGTAGTCGGCAGGCGTGGGCACGAGGATGGCCTCTCAAGATGGTCGAAGCCGCCATCCTGCCACTGGACCTTCGTCGCAGCGGGCTTCGGGCCGGTCATGACCAACCTGCCTCGACCATCACTTACGGGACAAGTCTTAGCAAGCTGGGCGTGTGCCCGGCAACCGGCGTCGCCGGGCACACGCCTCGGTGATTCAGCGGAATGTGGCTGCTAGCGCATTGAGTGCCTCCACCAACTTCGTACTCGCCTTCCCCTTTCGTGCCGCATTGTCGAGCTGCGCGGTGACCGCACGGTTCGACGCGGGCGGTTGGGCAAGGCGCTCTGCCTGCGCGATGTGCTGCCGAACCTGTTCCGCGGCGGAGCTCGCGAGCTCCCCGACGGTCTCGGCGCGATCGACGTGCCAGGAGACGTTGGCGAACCCAACACCTACGGGCTCGAAGGCGATCGTGTAGGTCTGCCCCTTGGTCGTGTCGAACGAGATCTCGTCGGCGCCGTTGGCTTTTGTGGCCACGAGGTTGCCGTCCGCGTCCTTTACCGTAGTCTGCACAATGCCCGGGTAGTCACCGACGAACGTGCCGCCGTTGCGAGCCATCACCCGGAACTCCGTGGCGGCGCCATTTTCCCACTTCATGTCCAAGACGAAGTTTCCGCGCGCGACGAGGCCGTCGACGCTCCCGTCCTTCCACGCAATGGGGAGTGCCGGGAGGAACTGGGTGTAGCCGAGCTGGCTTTGCACCAGCATCTCGGTCATGCCTGCGGTCAGCCCGAAGTTGCCATCGATCTGGAACGGCGGGTGGGAGTCCAGCAGATTGTCCATCAGGCCGTTCCGGTTCCCGGCAAGCATCGCGCGCACCATGGAGTAGGTGTCCTCGGCGAGGCCGGTCCTGGCGTACATGTTGATCTTCATAGCCTTGGACCAACCCGTGCCGTTGAGGCTGCGCTGCTCGAGCGACTTGATGGCAGCATCCATCCACTCGGGCGTGTCCTTGCTGATCAGCGTGCCGGGGAAGAGTCCGACGAGCTGCGATGTGTGGCGGTGCACAGAGCCTTGGTTGGCGCTGCCACCGGCACCGAAGTTCCAGATGCCCACCTCGGGGAGATCGCCGGCCTGGGCCTTGCCGAGGGTGGTCTCCTCGAACCACTCCTTCACCTGACCCTGTTGCCCGATCAGGATCGGGTTGAGCTGCGACTGCTTGTCCTGCCACACCGCGCGCAGGTCCGCGTCGACCCCGAGTTTCTCGGAGGCCTCGATCGCCATGCGGTAGAGCTCCCACACCAGGGACTGGTCGTATGCGGTTCCGACGGCTGTCGGGCCCTGCTCGGCTGAGACGCTCGGTGCCACGGTAAGTCGCTTCTGGTACGGGCTGTACCAGAGGTACTCGTTCCAGAACGCGGCCATCTCCTTGAGCATGGGGTACGCGGTGTCGCGCAGGAAGGTCTCGTCGCCGGTGAAGAGGTAGTAGTCGTAGAGGTTCTGCATCACCCACGACGATCCGCCGATGTTCCAGCCGTACTCCTGCGAACCGATCGGCGCGGTGTGCCCGAACGGGTTCACCTGGGTGTTGATGAGAAATCCCTTGCCGGTCCCGAGCGGCGCGTGTGCGAAGTCCTCGGTCTCCACCGCTGCGGACCGCTCAGCCGTCAGTCGACCCGGAACCACGAGCGACTCGACGAAGTCGTTGAGCGGCACCTGGGTCTCGGCAAGGTTGGTGATCATCGTCGGCCAGTAGTTCATCTGGACGTTGACGTTGAAGTGGTAGTCCGCTCCCCAGAAGGCGCTCGCGCTGCCGATCATCCACAGACCGCAGAGGTTTGTGGGAAGGTCGCCGATCCGCGAGCCGGCGATGCTGAGGTAGCGACCGAACTGGTACGCCATCTGGTCGACTGCGAGATCGTAGGATCCTGCGCGGTAGCTCCTCATGAGCTGATCGGTGGGGATGTCGGGTATGGATGCGCCTACGTCGAATTGCACGCGCGAGAAGAGCTCCTGGTAGTCGGCCAGGTGCCTATCGAGCAGGGCGCCGTATCCGCTGGCGATGGCGGAGTCCACGCGTTGCGTGAGTTTGCCGTGCGGGTCTTCGCCTCGGTACGTCGGGTAATCGTTTTTGTAGTTCGTGCCCGTCGAGTAGACGAGCGTGACGGTGTCGGCGGCGGTGACCGTCAGCGTGCGGCCATCGCCGCTCGAGACAGCTCCGCCCTCGTTCTGCAGCTTGAGCTGCATCTCGGCCCGCATCTGGTTGTCGCTCACCTGGCCGGCGAGGGTGATCCGCTTCTCGTTCGGATCCGCGGTGGCAGTGGTGGTCAGTCCGCTCGCCGCCGTCGTCGACATCGTGAAAGTGAGCTTGCCCGGCTCGGAGGCACTCAGGCGCACCACGGCGACCTGGTCAGGATGGCTCACGAAGTACTCACGCTGGTAGTGCACGCCGCCGTGGTCGAAGTTCACAGTCGAGACGGCGGTGCTCATGTCCAGGTCGCGAACGTAGTTCGATGCCGATGCGTCGGTGATGCCGGTGGCGCTGAAGTCCAGGTAGAGGTCACCGAAGTCCTGGTACATGCCCATTCCGCCTGTGTCGCCGAACATCAGGCTGGTGAGTTGCGGGTTGGCGCCGCCGGCGCCGGTGGGCGGGAGGCCGAAGACGTTGGTGGCCTTGTTGTCGAGAGCGAGGCGGTAGTTGTTCAGTTGCTCAGGCGTGATCGCTGTCGCCTTGTTGCCACCGAGGTAGGTGCGCCCATTTGCAGGCCCGCCTCTCCACAGGGTCTTCTCATTGAAGTGGAGGCGGTCTCGCCCGGGGTTGCCGAATGCCATCAGGCCAGTCGTGCCGTTGCCCTGCACCAGCGCCTGGTTCTCCCAGTCAGACACCGGGGTGGTGTACCACATACGCAGGGGCTTGCCCTTGGAGTCTGCAAGTTGCGCGGTGGCCGCCGTCTGGTTGAGGGGCGCCCCCGGAGCGCCGGGTGCCGTGATGGCGGAGGCCTGGGCCGCAGGGATGCCGCCAGTCAGCTGAGTGATCACAGGTGCAAGGGCGAGGGCACTGCCGATCTTGAGGATCCTTCGTCGCTGCGGTTGGAATTCATTCATCACGGTGAGATCTCCCGACTCATTCATCGGCTCTTTCGCAGAGGGAGGGATAGCCGCATCGCCGTATATCGAGGCGTGATCATCTTGGCCGAAGGATAGATCGGATGTCTAGGGGTGTGCGTGGTGTTGTCAACGTGTCAGGTCGGGGCGCACGGAGAGCGTGGTGGTGAACCGGACCGTGTTCGGTGGGTGGGGCAGGCGGGGGACGCCTCGAACGATCTTGCTGGCCGGTTGGTGTGCACGAAAGAACGGGCCTCTTGGCAGAGACGAGGTTGTCGACCAACTCTGCATGGAGGCCCGTTGGGGCTGTCATGCCCGTAAGAGCGGGCCCGGTCAACCTCGGCGGTGCCGTGGAGCTTGGCCAGCGCGATGACCTCGGCCATCGGCCTCACCCGCCTGACCCCCAGCGCGAACGACCCGCTCCGCGCCTTCCTGACCCACACGCAGCCGACCAGCACAAAAGACCCACCGGCGCCAGTAGCAAGCGCAGCTGCTTATAGACGCACCACCACACACGGGAGGGCCGAGATCATTCCCACCCAACTACAAGACCGCAGGCCAACCACCCGAACAACCAAACCGAACACACCACCAGGCCACGCCAGCCACACCCCGAAAACGACCGCTCTCCAGCTCCGAATCCCAACCAAAAGACGGGACACCAGACCAGAGCAGTCGACACCGGACTCGGTGAAAGCCCGGCAGTCGTTGCGGCTGCCGGGTAGTGGGTCACCGATGGTCACCACCAGGCGGCTGTTGATCACGCTCCGCAGTTCACACCTCCTTACGGTTGCGTCTCGTGCTCAGCTGCCAGTGCGGCATTGAGTGTGCCCAGGAAGGCGGCGATCGTTGTGAGTTGGTCCGCGGTGAACTGACTGCGCGCGGTCTGCGTCGCTCGTGCCAGCGGGGCGAAGTACTGACGGGCAAGGGCACGAGCGTCAGCGTTGTAGACGAGATGGACGACCCTGCGGTCCGCGCTGTCGCGTACGCGGCTGATGTGCCCCGAGCGCTCCAGGCGGTCGAGGCAGGCCGTCACTGCCCCTGAGGTGAGACGCAGCTCTTCTCTGAGATGCGAAGGAGTGACGGGCCCGCCAGGGTCCGCCGATGAATCCATGATCACAGCAAGGGCATGGATGTCCGTTGCGTGCAGTCCATGCTGATGCGCGAAGTCCAGAGTGCTGCGGTTCAGCTCACGGTTGAGCGTGCGCAACAGAACGGCGTAGGCAAGCAGGTCACTGGCCTGGTCGTCGGCGGCTGGTGAAGGTGACTGCATGCCCCAAGTATAGTGTCACTCAATCATTGAGATAGTTAATCTTTGAGGTACCTGCACTGCCCGCCCCGTTAGGGAGTCAATGAACAGCGCGCGCCGACCAGTCCGTTGGCTGGTCCCTCTCGTCCTCGTGGTCGTCTGGCTCGGCATGGGGGGAGCATTCGGCTCCTACGCGGGCAAGCTCGGAGAAGTCTCCACCAACGACCAGGCTGCCTTCCTGCCCCGGAACGCCGAGTCCACGAAGGTGATCGAGCAGCAGAAGGCCTTCAATCAGCAGGAGACCCTGCCTGCCATCGTCGTCTGGACTACCACCGAAGGCGGCGACATCTCGCAGGCTCAGCAGAAGGCGGCTACCGTCGCACTGCAGTCACTAGCGAGCGCACAGGGCGTAGACGGTGCCCCCTCCCCAGCAGTCCGTTCAGGGGACGGCCAGGCACTTCAGGGCGTCCTGCCACTGTCCCCCGATCTCGGGGAGGATCTTGGCGAAGTCCTCGACAAGATCCAGGTCGCAGCAGATGCGGTACCGGACACGCGGGCTCAGCTCGCCGGGCCCGCGGCGACCCAGGGAGATCTGGGGGAAGCGTTCGCAGGCATCGACGGGCTTCTGCTGGGCGTGGCCCTTGCAGCCGTGCTCATCATCCTGCTGCTGGTCTACCGCAGCATTCTGCTCCCCTTCCTGATCATCATCAGCTCCGTCTTTGCCCTCGGCGTCGCCGGTGCAATCGTCTACGTGCTCGCCGACAACGACATCGTCCGCGTGGACGGCCAAGTGCAGGGCATTCTGTCCATCCTCGTGATCGGCGCAGCCACCGACTACGCACTTCTCCTCACAGCGCGCTTCCGTGAAGAACTCGCTACCACCAGCGACCGAGCCGCAGCCGCCTGGGCTGCCACCCGAGGATCGTTCGGAGCCATCACCGCCAGCGCAGCCACCGTCGCACTCGGCCTGCTCGCACTCCTCCTGAGCGACCTGACCAACAACAGGGCCCTGGGACCGGTCGGCGCGATCGGTGTGGTCTGCGCCGTCCTCACGACCCTCACGTTCCTCCCCGCGGTCCTGGCCCTGATGGGCAAGGCCGCCTTCTGGCCCGCAAAGCCGAGGTCAGCCGACGCGGAAACCGGTGGTCACGGAATCTGGCGCCGCGCCGCCCACTGGGTTGACAGCCGCCCCCGGCAGCTGTGGATCATCACCACCGCACTTCTCCTGGCCGGCGCGGCATTCTTTCCCGCCCTTCAGTCGAAGGGAGTGCCCCTCGATGAACTATTCGTCAACGATGCCCCGTCCGTGGCCGCGCAACAGACGTTGGGAAAGCACTTCCCCGGCGGATCCGGTCAGCCGGCGGTCATCATCGCCGACGCCGACAACCAGGACGCGGTGCAGAAGGCCGCATCCCGGACGCCAGGAGTGGCCAGCGCGCGGGTGGTCACCAGCACCCCGAACGGACAGCCGCTGGTTGTCGACGGCCGAGTCCGCATCGACGCCACTCTCGCCGACGCCCCTGATAGCGATGCCGCCAAGAAGGCCGTCCAGAACCTGCGCGACCAGGTCCACGCCACCGACCCGAGCACACTGGTGGGTGGCTACACGGCCCAGCAGTACGACACGCAGCGCACCGCTGAGCACGACAAGAACCTCATCATCCCCGTCGTTCTCGCGATCATCCTCGCGATCCTGATCGTCCTGCTCCGCTCCCTGCTCCTGCCTGTCCTGCTGGTCGCAACAGTGGGCCTGAACTACCTGGCGACCCTCGGGATCGCCGGACTCGTCTTCGAGCACGGATTCGGCTTCTCCGGCACGGACGCCTCCGTGCCCTTGTACGGATTCGTCTTCCTCGTCGCCCTGGGAGTCGACTACAACATCTTCCTCATGTCCCGAGTACGCGAGGAAACTCTGCGGCTGGGCACCAGAGAGGGCATGCTCCGCGGGCTCATCGCCACAGGTGGTGTGATCACATCGGCGGGAGTGGTTCTGGCGGCCACATTCGCGGCCCTCATCGTCATTCCACTCGCCTTCCTGGCCCAGATCGCCTTCATCGTCGCCTTCGGCGTGCTGCTCGACACAATTGTGGTCCGCTCACTCCTTGTGCCCGCGCTCGTCAGGGACATCGGGCGCGCGGTCTGGTGGCCCAGCCGGCTGAGCCGTGAAGCCGACCACGAACACCCGAACCTCACCGCAACCGACCTGGCGCCGAACGACAGGAGCGGTAGCTACACCGTCTAGAAGAAGCAGGGCACCGTGGCAACAGTCGAGGGACTGTAAGACGTTCGGGTCTGGCACGTAGTCGGTGGTGACGCCGGGTAGCCGCCGGTGAGCATGATCTGGTGATGGATGTCAACTCCTTTATGGGGACGGTGATACTGCCGCTGCTCTACCTCCACGACCTGTCCTCCGGCGACTTCGTGCCTGCCCTGGAGCAGTTCCTCGGTTCCACTGCCGGGCTCTCGGCGGCGACGGTCACCCGGCTGACGACGCAGTGGCAGGCCAACCACACTGCCTTCATGGACCGCGATTTGTCCGAGGTCGACTACGTGTACGTGTGGGCCGACGGCATCCACCTCAACGTCCGCCTGGAGGAGGCCAAGGCGTGCGTCCTGGTGCTCATCGGGGTCCGCACCGACGGCTCCAAGGAGCTGGTCGCGCTCAAGGACGGCTACCGCGAGTCCGCCGAGTCGTGGGCCGACCTGATGCGCGACTGCGCCCGCCGCGGCATGCGCGCCCCGGTCCTCGCGGTCGGCGGCGGAGCCCTGGGCTTCTGGAAGGCCCTGGCCGAGGTGTTCCCCGACACCCGCGAGCAAAGATGCTGGGTTCGCAAAACGGCCAATGCCCTTGATTCCATGCCGAAGTCGGCGCAGCCCGGCGCGAAGAAAGCCATCCAGGACATCTACAACGCGAAGACCGCGACCACGCCGAGGCGGCGGTCAGGACGTTCGCCCAGCTGTACGGCGCGAAGTTCCCCAAGGCGGTCAAGAAGATCACCGACGACCAGGAGGAACTGCTGGCGTTCTACGACTTTCCGGCGGAGCGCTGGATCCATCTGCGGAGCACGAACCCCATTGAGTCGACCTTCTCCACGGTCCGGCTGCGGACCAAGGTCACCTGCGGTGCCGGCTCCCGCACCGCCGCCTTGGCCATGGTCTTCAAGCTCGTCGAGTCCGCCCAGCAGCGGTGGCGGGCCGTGAACGTGCCCCGCCTCGTCGCCCTCGTCCGCGCCGGAGCCCGCTTCGAACGTGGCTGCCTTGTCGAACGCCCCGAGGCGGCCGCGGCCTAAGGGCTGTCACGTAATCCCTGGCGGGCGCACGACGACAGCTACGGCACCTCGCTGCGTTGTCGGAACGCCCTAATACGCCCAGTATGAGGACGGTCCTCCGCCTGGCGATGCACCGCATCTGACGCCGCGCGCTGATCCACCAGGGATTACGGGACAGCTCTTAGCCGATTGAGAAGGCGGCATCGGGGGCGGCGTAGTCGACGGGACCATCGAACCGCGCCGCGGCACGTGCCACTGCTTGCTGCGGCGTGAGGAAGCGGCCGACGTGCGTGACGATCAGTCGGCCCGCCCCGGCCGTGCTGGCTGTGTCGCCGGCGTCCTCGGGCGTGTGGTGCACCTGTTCGCCCTCGACTGGTGCCTGTGCGCTCTCGGCTTCGCACAACAGCACGTCGCATCCCTCGGCCAGGTCCGTGAGGCTCGGGCACGGTGCCGTGTCTCCGGAGTACACCAGCGACTTGCCCGCCGCCTCGATGCGCACGGCGAAGGCCGGAATGCCGTGCGACACGGCCCGGCTGGTCAGTCGGAGCGAGCCAACGGCCGCCTGATGCCCGTCGTGCAACTCGGTTACCGCGAAGGCGGATTCGATCGGGCTGCGAGCCGGAGTGTTGGTGAGAAAATTGGCCAGCCGGTCGGCGATTCCAGGCGGACCGTAGAGAGGGATCGGCGCTGCGAGCTGAATGTCCGCGTACAGGGCGCCGTAGTACGCGGTGAGCAGGTCCGCGCTGTGATCGGCGTGCAGATGCGAGATCCAGATCGCATCGAGCTCATCCAGCCGCACATGACGTTGGAGCGGGCCGAGCGTCCCGCTGCCCGCGTCCACCCAGATACGGGTGTCCCCGCTCGACACCAGGTAGCCGGAGCACGGATTGTCCACGCTCGGGTAGGGCGTCGCGCAGCCCAGGACCGTGAGGTGAAGAAGCTCGTCGCTCATCCCAAAGATCCTAGAACACACCATCCACAAGTCTTGACGATTACTCGCCATCGTGGATGCCGCGAGACTTTCTGGCCGGTCGATTGCTGTCGTGGCCTCGGCTTCTTCTTGCCCTGGGTCTTGTCGGGGATCTTGGGGGCCTGCGTTTTTGCAGCTCCAGGCCCTGATCGTGGTTGCCTGACCTGTCGTCATTGGTCGTTGTCAGCCGCTGGTGAGCGGCATCGGACGGCCGAGAAACGGTCCAGACACACACCAGTTGATCAATGACCTTCTGATCCGTAGCTCTATGCAGAACGGTCAGCGACGTCCGAACCGGCCTCGTCAGGGTCATCCGGAGCCACGGCGGTCCAAAGTCGGTCGATGGGGTTGCTGTGCTTCACTGCTGTACCGCAGCCTGGCACCTCGTTCTACGAGTTCACAGACTGCCTTCAGCGCAGATCGAGCAGCATCACGTCATGGAGGTCCGCGCCCTCGCCCCATGGCCGCGCCTCGCCGATCTTGCGGTATCCCCACGCCCGGTAAGCGGCCGACGCCGCCTTGCTCGCCGGGTGGACGTTCAACAGCACCCGCTCAGCTCCGATGCCGTCGAGCAGCGTCTTGTGCAGACGCCGCGCAACACCCTGTCCGCGCCACGGTCCGCGCACGGCGAGTTCCATGAGCCCGAAGGTGCGGTGCCCGTCCTCGCGCCGCATGCCGTCACGCACGGGCTCGGTCAGTTTGTCCCACCACCCCGTGTCGGGCCCGAGCCGGTAGCCGTACGCCATGCCGATCGGCTCGCCGTCCTCGGTACGGGCCAAGGCAGCGCGAAAGGTGCGGTTGCGAGCCGGTACGGGGAAGCGGCGGAAGGCGGCAGCAACGTCGTCCTCGGTCTCGTTGTAAGGAGGCCCAGCGAACGCTTCGGCGTAGATCAGCTTGAACGCATCCTCAGCCTGCACTGCGGCCGATCCATCCATGCGCTCTATCGTGATGGTCCCTTGCTGCGTCATGTGGTGCCCCCAGTCTCGCAAATGCGCTCGCCGCGCACTCGCGGCCGCTGAAACTCCCGGATCTTACCCACCAAGGGCATCGCCATCCACCCGAGTGTTCCACGCGCGATTCGGCGGTGACGACCGCGTGATGCACCCTCTGTTGGCCTGGTGGGCGGTGCTCTGCGCGCTATCAGCCAGGCCAGTGGACTGCACAGACTGACAAGAACCGCAGCAAGGATGCTGTAGCGACCGAGTACCTTTTGGACAGCGCCCTCGCCGCGGTGCCTGAGTTGATCCTCGCCGCGATCGACGAGGTGACGACCTAGTTCCGAGCCCACGAATAGTGGCCGACGCTGAGTGTCCAACTGCGTGACAACGCCGACGGACAGCGGCGGACAAGCGCGGACGCCTGCGGACCATCGGCGCAGGTGAGAGATGCAGCAGCCCAAGGTCAGACGCTCATCCAAGTTGCTTCGGGACGAAGAGGTCGTGGGTTCAAATCCCGCCACCCCGACAGCTGAAGCAGCAGAGCTCAGAGCCGGTTTCCTTCACGGGATACCGGCCCTGATGCGTTGTGCGCCCTTTGTATGCCCTCCTCAGCCAGGGAGCTTCGCCAGCTGCGCCTCCAGCAGGGGCCGCGGAAGCGTGTCCGTGATCACCATCATCGTGGTGAGGATGTGGTCGGTGCGGACGACGGCGTAGGTCGCGGGACTGCTTACGCTGGAGAGGCTGGTGGTGAACCGGAAGCCGACGGATTCGTCCCCGAGATCCGGGGCCTGGGACGGTTCGAGGTCGCGGTAGATCATGGGGGCGCCGGGAACCTTGAAGCTGCCCGAGCACTCCGTGAGCGCCTTGCGGACATCGTCGAGCGCCGAGCGGGCATCGTCTCCCTCATGGACAGTCACCCACAGCGCCCCGACGGTGGAGTTCAGCTCGCCAGGGCCCGAGAATTCGCGGACGGCCCGGGCGGTCGCGGGGCGCGGCGTATCGGTGAAGGCCAGCTGCGCAATGGGTAGGCACTCGTCCTTGTCGGCCCGGTACGCCCCCTCCGGAAGCAAGTCCTCGGCAGGCTCGGTCACCCGGAGGCCGGCGACGGTCCCCACCATGGTGAGCTTCTCAAGGGTGGCGTCGGACAGGGAGGGCCTGGCCGCGGGCCTGTCTGCCGGGCCGCTGTACTCGGAGCTGCTGCAGGCAGTAAGGAGCAGAGCGATCGAAAGGGCAGCAACGGCAGCGGTACGGCGAAGGCGCATGAAGAGTGCTCGGTTCTCTGAACGTCGCCTCCAGCAAGAGGCAAGGCGAAGGCGGGCAAGATGTGTTGAGCCTCCGGCGGTGGGGCGCCCAGACGTTCGACAAGTGAAGATCTAAGGCCAGAAGCCCCCAGGCGTCAAAACCCCTCGGCGGTGCCTGGCCATCCCCGACACCTCAAGGGCGCCGGGGTCTCTCGCACGTATGCTTCCGTGCTCAAGACGGTGCAGCACAGCGATCAAGGGATGCCGGGATAGGGCCCCAAGGCAAGTCCCGCTCCGCAGGCCCCTCGGTCTTCACGATCCGGCCCGTCTCAGCACCACGAACGACCGCGGTTCGATCAGTCGTCGAGCAGGTACTTGTCACCTGTCAGCAATAATGAACATGTTCAACTTCATCGTCAGGCTACGCGCGTGAGCGCGTGCGGCCGACCTCCCATCCGCATTCAGCAGGTCAGGCCCCAACTCGCCCCACCACGCTCCTGACGCGGTGCTCCTCTCGAGCTGAGCTTAAGGGCTCTCATGTAATCCCTGGCGGGCGCACGACGCCGGCTACGGCACCTCGCTGCGTTGTCGGAACACCCGAATACGCCCAGTATGAGGACGCTCCTCCGCCTTGCGATGCACCGCATCTGACGCCGCGCGCTGTTCCACCAGGGATTACGGGACAGCCCTTAGCTGCGCAATCAATTGGTAGGTGGGAAGGCTGCCCAGTCGTTCCCGGACCTCGGCGGGGACGGAGACGACGAGTGTGCGGATCTGGTTGCCCGGGTCGACTCGCCCACCGAACAGGCCCCGGGCACGCTGGGTGGCGTGACCAGCGCGTCGATCGTCGTGCACCGGCCCTCCATGTCGGGCGGTCGGAGGGGCACCGTGCACAGCAGCGGCCGGAACGAGATTCTCGGTACCGCCTACAGTGACTACGACTTGGTCGTGTTCCTGGAAGGCGCTGGCGTCGCCGACCAATGAGAGGATGAGTCGTTGTCGAATTTCATGGAGAACTACACTCTCTGGCGACGCTTGCCGTTTCCTGGTCTACGCCGCTCCGAGAATCTGTTGCGCGCAGGAGAGAACCTTGCACTCATTCATGCCGATCTAGCTCTCGCTGACGAACATGTGACCCAGGTGATCCTTTTTGTCGACGAGGGGATATTCAGGCCGGGCCAGGCGGACGTCATGGGGTTGCTTGAAGGGGTCATCTCTCGCCTGGAACGATTCGGCGAAGGCATGACCACCGAAGAACGAGAAGTTGTCGACGCCCATTATCAATATGCAGTTCTGCTGCAGCGAATCTATGGTGAATTTCTGCGCATAGGAGCTCCATAGCCCGTCACCTGACCAGCAGGGCTGATCTCTGATCATCACCAGCAACCGGGCGCCCAGCGACTGGTATCCGCTCTTTCCCCACCCCGTCGTCGCCGAGTCGCTGCTGGACCGGCTGATCAACACCAGCCACCAGGTCATCATGAGCGGCCCCAGCTACCGACCGAACAAGTGCCCCAAGGACCCGACCGGCAAGCCGAGCGCCTAAGGGCTGTCCACGTTCCACTCCCGCGGCAGGACCGCGTCGCAGAAGACGCAGACGAAGTCCTCCTCGCGCACGATGTTGAGCTGCTGACAGGCGGGGCAGCGTCGGAACACCACCTCGTGCGTGAAGCTGGACGGACGAACGATCCCGGCCTGGTCCAGGGCCTCGGCAACGGCCGACCACGAGTTGACGTCCGGGCAGTAGCCGGTCGACTGGTTGCTGATCTCGTCGACCGCCCACCGCCCGGACTCCTCACGGAAGCTGATCTCACCGGCGCTCAGGACCGCTTCTCCACCAGCACACACCACGTGCTCACTGCGACGCGGCGCGAGCCGCAGGACACCGTCCCCATCGACAACGAAGGTGAAGGGCTCGGCCAACTCTTCAACCGTCCGCGTCGAGGCCCACTCACCGAAGTCGGCCGGCCGGCGCACGCTCCGGCCCTGGCCTCCTGGTCGGACAAGCGTCTTCAAGTCGGCCGGTCCGACATAGCGATAATTCCACCGCCGCATGCTCACGCTTGCCCTCAACAGGTGAGCTGGTCGCGCCGCACCGTGAACTCGTCCCGCCCGTCCGTGGTCGTGACATCGTGGGGCGCGGTGGAGATCGTGACGAGCTCGTCACCCTCCTGGAGCCCGACTGATCCGCTTATCACGCAGGCGACACCGATCTCCAGCGGATAGGCCGAGTCCGGACCCAGGACGCCCTCGGCGTCGAAGACCGGAGCCTTGTCGACCAGCGACCACCGACGCCCTTCCGCATCCGTGAACTGGATCTCCACCATGCCCGGGAACGGCTCGTCATCCACCCACCGGGCCGCTTCAGCACGGAGCTTGACCACGAGCCTCCCCCTCGATCAAGGCCAACAACCAGATTTCAGTGTCCCGCACCGGCCTCAGCCAACCCCGTATCGGACAGCTTCTGGCCAGCCTAAGGGCTGTCCCGTAATCCCTGGTGGATCAGCGCGCGGCGTCAGATGCGGTGCATCGCAAGGCGGAGAAGCGTCCTCATACTGGATGTATTCGGGCGTTCCGACGACGCAGCGAGGTGCCGAACCGTTGTCCCTGGCCGACTTCACCCGGCGGGAGGCGACACACCTCCTCACCGACTACCACGGTGCCTGGACGGGCACCGGTAAATGGCTGCCCCGCCGGCTCTTGACCGCGGATCCGCTGCGCGGCAAAGCCTTGCTTGATGGCCACCGGGCTGTGGCCGACAAGGCTGACCCTGCATCGTTGGCTGCCGCAGTCGCGGATGTTCTTGATCTGTTCGGTGGCCCGCTGCGCGAAGGGTACGCCCACACTTGGCACGCCTGATGTCATGCCTGGGAGTCGCGCGGGGAGACCGGCCTACCCGACAGCACCGGGCCGCACGGGCGCATCTCCCAGTGCCCACAGAAGCATCGGTAGTAGATGCCGAACACCTGGGCGTACCAGTGGATGTGGGGTCGGCCGGTCACTGTATTCATCGGGTCGGGTCGGCGAGCTGGTCATAGAGATCCATGGGGGTCACGTAGCCCTCCCACCGCCCATCGTCAAAGAGTTGGATGCCAGCGTCCATGTACGCCCGGTCGCACAGCTGGGAGCAGATCATGTGCCCGGTCGACTCCACATAGGTGCGCAGTCCGGGCACCGGGAGGTGGAAGCGGTGCGCGGCGAGCGCCGCGTAGTCGAGGAAACTGTACGGGACGTCGCGGTACTTGAGGGCGCAGGAGACGATGGCCTCGCGCTGCGCCGACGTCAGCCCGGCCGGCGAAACGTACAGCACCTCGCGGTCGTCGTACTCGGACAGCGGGGCGACCTGGGCGCCGCCGGGCTCGGCCTCGATGAGCTGGTCGTCGGGCAGCACGATGAAGGCGTGCTCGTACGGGCCGAAGCCGTCGCCGTTGAGCCACTGCCCGATCTGGATGAGCCGGCCGACGGGGCCGGTGATGCTGGTCAGCCCGATATCGCCGGGCTGGGGTTCGGTGCAGATCACTTGGGCCTCCTAGACGGCCGTGAAGGTGAGCGGGAGGGTGATGAGGCCAGCGGCAGCGCGAGCTGGGCCCGGTCGGTGGGCCCGTACGCACGGCTGCAGGTGTCGCAGCGGATGAGCGTCTTGCGCGGGTGGTAGGTGAGCTTCCCGCCACACTTCGGCGCGGCGGGGTTGTCCTCGTTATGCCCGCAGATCGGCATCGGGCATCCCGGCTTGAGGTCTTCGCGCCGACGTGGGCATCACGACCAGCGGCCCCGCAAAACCCCTGAGGGCACTGCTCGCTGACGATCATCCACCTCGGAGTCCCCTCCCCGGTCGTTTGGGGTGTAGATCGGCGCTCAGCGGCCCGTACGGACGATCAGCGACAGGAGAATCTCCGTGGGCATCATCGGCGACAGCCTCGACAAGGCCGCGACCGCGACCCGCCCGATACCGAAGTCGGCCAGAGCCCAGATACGGTTCCTCGTCAAGCACGAGAAGGGCTCCACCTGGACCGTCGCGCAGCGCCTGGGCATCTCCCAGCGCACTGTGGAGCGTTATCTCAAGGACCAGATCAAAACCCCGCGCCCCGACCTCGCGGCGAAGCTCGTGGCCGAGGTGCGCAAGGACTGGCAGCCGCGGGTGCGCGAGCGGGCGAAGCGCCAGGCCGCGACGTCGACCGGCATCGTCATCGAGACCCGGGCCCATCCGGTGGGCATCATCGGCGAGAAGGGATTCATCCGTTCCGTCGTTCCGTTCCGGTCGCAGCACTGGATGTCAGGAATCAGTGAGAGTCCGGCGGCGGGATCAGGAGCGGCCGATGCCCGCGGCGGAAGCGCAGCATCTGATGCAGGTCGCGCACCAGACTCAGCTCGAGGTCAGCACGCCCCAGCTTCCGATGCCCGCCTGCACGCTGCACCAGGCCCTGGACGGCCGGCTGCCCACCCGACGCTCCGTGATCGCCTTCGCCCGGGGCGCCGGCGCCGACGAGCAGAGAGCCGAGCAGCTGTGGCAGGCCGCCGCAGCCGCCGTCCACCGGCCGCCCGCCAGGCCCCGCGTCCGGTACACGCCGGGCCGGATCACCACCCGGGCCGGACTCGTCCACGCCATGCGGTGGTCGTGGGCAGCCGACGGCAGCCCGTCCCTGCGTGCCCCGGTCGCCGCACCCGAGGCCGCAGGCCGGCAGGGCGCAGGCCGGCAGGGCGCAGGATTCAGGAAGTTGACGTTATGGCCGGCTCACCGTGTGCGTCCTGTTCCTGAGCCCCACGAAGCAGCTTGCGGACGACGTAGCGGGTGATTCCGCCGTGACGGTAGTACTCCACCTCACGTGGCGTATCGAGCCGGACATGCATCTCGAACTGGAGGTCACCGGCGTGCACGCTGACCGTACCGGGAGTGCCTCCGCCGTTGAGCTGGTCGAGTCCGGTGATCGAGATCGTCTCGTTTCCGGTGAGGCCCAGCGAGTCGGCGCTCTGGCCGTCGAGGAACTGCAGGGGCAGCACTCCCATTCCGATGAGGTTGGAGCGATGGATCCGTTCGAAGGACTCGGCCAGTACGGCTCTGATCCCCAGCAGTGCCGGTCCTTTGGCGGCCCAGTCGCGCGAGGACCCGGTGCCGTACTCCCTGCCTGCCACGACCACCAGTGGTACACCGGCCTCCTGGTATCCAAGCGCGGCGTCGTAGACGCTTGTGACCTTGTCGGTCAGGAAGTTGCGGGTGAAGCCGCCCTCCGTGCCCGGGACGAGCTGGTTGCGCAGGCGCACATTGGCGAAGGTCCCCCGGATCATCACCTCGTGGTTGCCACGGCGCGAGGCGTAGGTGTTGAGCTGGAAGCGCTCCACGCCGCGCTCGGTGAGGTACCGGCCGGCGGGCGTGCGTGGTGGGATGGCTCCCGCGGGCGAGACGTGGTCGGTGGTGACCGAGTCGCCCAGCTTGACCAGGACACGGGCTCCGCGGATGTCCGGCACCGGATCCGGGTCCAACGGCATCCCGTCCAGGTAGGGCGGCCGGCGCAGGTACGTGGAGGCCTCGTCCCAGGAGAAGGTCTCTGCGTCCGACGCGGCCAGCTCCTGCCATCGTGCGTCGCCGGCGAACACGTCCGCGTAGGCACGCTCGAACATGGCCGCGTCCACAGTGGACTCGATGGTCGCCTGCACCTCACGTCCCGAGGGCCACAGGTCGCGCAGGAAGACCGGCCGTCCGTCCGTGTCCACTCCGAGGGGGTCCCGGACGAGGTCCACGTCCATCGTCCCGGCGAGGGCGTACGCGACGACCAGGGGAGGCGACGCCAAGTAGTTCATCCGGACGTCGGGGTTGATCCGGCCGTCGAAGTTGCGGTTCCCGGAGAGCACCGACACGACCGCCAGACCGTGGTCACGGACGGCGTCGCTCACGGCCGGGATGAGCGGGCCCGAGGCACCGATGCAGGTCATGCATCCGTAGCCGGTGAGGTGGAACCCCAGCTTCTCGAGGTAGGAGCTCAGGCCCGCGTCGTTCAGGTAGTCAGTGACGACCTGTGAGCCGGGCGAGAGGCTCGTCTTCACCCAGGGCTTGCTCCGCAGCCCCCGCTGGACCGCGTTCTTCGCGAGCAGTCCCGCCGCGACCATGACGGTCGGGTTCGAGGTGTTGGTGCACGAGGTGATGGCGGCGATCGCGACAGCGCCGTGGTCGAGGGTGAAGGGGCCCCGGCCCGGGTTGTTCCTGTCGAGTTCGATGGCGACCTTGCGATGCGGACGGTCCGGGACACCTCCGGGCAGCCCTCCGCGCGGCAGGTCGGGATCGTCCGCGTCGATCGCCGGAGGGTCGCTGGAAGGGAAGGACTCGGCCGACGCCTCATCCGCCTTCGTACGGATGCCGTCGTCCCCGACCTGCAGAATGTCCGGGAGCGCGGTGCGGAAGTCGCGCTGTGCGGCCGTGAGCAGCACACGGTCCTGGGGGCGTCTCGGGCCGGCCAGTGATGGTACGACGCTGCCCAGGTCGAGCTCGACGAACTCGGAGTAGGCGGGAGTGTGGTCGGGGTCGAGCCACAGCCCCTGCCGCTTGGCATACGCCTCCACCAGCTCGACCACCGTGTTCGGCCGCCCCGTGAAGCGCAGGTAGCGCACCGTCTCCGCGTCGATCGGGAAGAAGGCGCAGGTGGAGCCGAACTCCGGGCTCATGTTCGCGATCGTCAGCCGGTCGGGCAGCGCCGTAGCGGCCACGCCCGGGCCGTAGAACTCGACGAACTTGCCCACGACGCCGTATGCGCGCAGCTTCTCCGTGATGGTCAGGACCAGGTCAGTGGCGGTGGCGCCCTCCGGCAGCTCGCCGAAGAGGCGGAAGCCGACTACGCGGGGCAGCAGCATGGACAGGGACTCGCCCAGCATCACTGCCTCGGCCTCAATGCCTCCGATCCCCCAGCCGAGCACGCCCAGCCCGTTGACCATGGTGGTGTGGGAGTCGGTGCCCAGGCAGATATCGGGGAAGGCCCAGCCCTCCTCGGCGGTCACCACACGTGCCAGGTACTCCACGTTGACCTGGTGCATGATCCCGGTCCCGGGCGGCACGACCTCGAAGTCCCGGAGCGTTTGCTGCCCCCACTGCAGGAACCGGTACCGCTCGGTGTTCCGGCTGTACTCGATGTCGACGTTGCGGGCGAATGCGTCCGGGGTGCCGAAGACATCGGCGATCACGGAGTGGTCGACGACCAGCTCGGCCGGGATGAGCGGGTTGATCAGGGCGGGGTCCGCCCCCAGCCCGGCGGCGGCATCCCGCATTGCCGCGAGGTCCGCGAGCGTGGGGACGCCGTTGGTGTCGTGCAGGAACACCCGGGACGGGCTGAGGTCGACCGAGCGCGCGTGGTCCGGGCCCGCGTCCCAGTCGAGCAGGGCGCGCACCTGGTCGGTGCTCACGCGGTGGCCGTCCTCGTGGCGCAGCAGGTTCTCCAGCACGATGCGCAGGCTGTACGGCAGGGCCTGGGTGTCGAGGCGGCTGAGGTCGTGGATCCGGTACGCGGCGTTCCCGACATGCAGGACGGACTCGGTGCCGAAGGTGTTCAGCGCGGTGATCTGGCTAGGTCGGCTCATCGGTGGCTTTCGGGTATGTCGTCGGGGAAGATCGGGGTGGCGAAGGTGTTCACGTGCCCTCCTGGCTCGACGCACCGCTCGGTCACGGCCCGCCAGGCGGCGTAGTGCGGGGCCTGCCGGTGCGCCGTGAGGAAGGATTCCTCGTCGGCGTAGATCTCGTAGAGGTGGAAGACATTGGGCCGCTCGGTGTTGCGGTGCACGTCGAAGCGCAGGCAGCCGGGCTCGTCGTGCAGGCTCGCCCGGGAGTTGGCGCGGATGCCGTCCAGGAAGTCCTCGACCCGGTCGGGCTTGACGGTGAGGGTGACCATGACGGTGAACATCACGCCGTCCCGGCCAGGACGGTGTCCTTGAACGGCACCCCGCACGACGCCCCCAGGTCGCTCAGCTCGGCGACCGTCCTTTCCGGCAGCCGTACGCCGTCCGCCCTGCCTCCGCGTTCGGCGCGGGCTTCGGGCTCGCCCGGATAGAGGATCTCGGCGACACCGGGGGCCTTCGGCACGACCTTCGTCCGGCTGATGAGGTCGTCGATACGGGCCGCGAAGTCCTGCTCGGGCAGGAAGGCGCCGATGCGCAGTGCCAGGATCAGGTGGCCGCATCGGCTCAGCTGGTCGGGGACGTAGGGGCCGGCGACGTCGGTGGCGTAACCGCTGCCGGTGAGCACACCGGACAGGACGTCCATGACGAACGAGATGCCGTAGCCCTTGTGCCCTGCCATCGGGGCCAGGAGCCCGTGCACGGCGACGTTCGGGTCGGTGGTCGGCGTCCCGTGCTCGTCGATGACCCAGGTGTCGGGGATCGTTTCGCCGCGCTGGGCGGCGGCGTAGATCTTGCCCCGGGCGACGGACGTGTTGGCGATGTCGAGGACGACGGGCGGGTGCGAGCCGCCGGGAGTGGCTACCGACCAGGGGTTTGCGCCGACGGTCTTACGTGTCCCGCCCCAAGGCGCCATCGCCGGGCTGCCGTTGGTGGTGAGGATCCCGACACAGCCGCGGTCGGCCATGCGGCGTGTCCAGTACGCCGCCGTGCCGAAGTGGTTGCTGTTGCGTACCGCGACCACGCCCACGCCGTGGGTCTGGGCCCGGTCGACCGCGCTGCACGTCGCGAGGTCGGCGATCACCTGCCCGATGCCGTCCCGTCCGTCGAGCACGGCGACGGCGCCGAGGTCCGCCACCGGCTCGGGCCGCGTCTGCGGCCGCATGACCCCGGAGCGGAGCCGGGCGACGTACCACGGGAGGCGCAGCATGCCGTGCGACGGGTGACCCCAGAGGTCGGCCGTCACCAGGCTGTCGGCGACCAGCCGGGAGTCGTCTGCCGGAACGCCCAGCGAGGCCAGGACCTGGGAACCGAACCGGATGAGGCGCTGGGGATCCACGAGGGTGGTCATGCCGGAAACCTCCGGTTGAGTTCGTTCACCTGTGCCGAGGTGAGAGGGCGGGCATCGAGGCGACGCAGCAGCAGGAACAGCCGTGCGGTCTCATCGAGTTCTTCGGTGGCGCCGGTGAAGTCGTCGGCGATGCAACCGAGGGTGATCACGGGCGGCCCCCGCGCTCCGGCGTACCGTCCAGGAGCCCTGCCATGGTCGAGGCCGCCAGGTGCGGGCCGGTCACGACCGTGGCCGCGACGGCTGCCGCGACTGCGGAGGCGACTGGAGCGAGCGAGTACTGGGCGAACGCGATGACGTCGACGGAGGCATCGAGGCTCCGCGCGGCCTCGGTCATCACGGCACGCAGCGTCTCGAGGTCCTGCGTCGATGCGGCGGCCGCGGCGCCTGCCACCACCACCGACCCGACCGGGCAGGACCGGCCGGCTTCTTCCAGCGCCTTGCCGAGCCGCGCCCGGCTGTCCTCGGCCGCCGGGGCCAGGGAGGCCAGGACGCGGACGTGGCGCGGCGCCAGGGCCACGACCTCGTCGAACATCGCCTGGTCGGAGCTGATGACCGGCACGTCCGCCGCCACTTGGGCGGCGACCGGCCCGTACATCGAGCAGCACAGCTGAACCGCGTCCGCGCCGGCGTCGAGGGCGTAGCGGATGAGTGTGCGCATGCGCAGCGCCAGCTCGGGCGTGCGGCATCCGGCGCGGTCGGCGTCCTTGACGAGCCGGTCGTCGAGCAGGTGCCACACATCGGCTGCCGGGAAGTCGTCCGCGTAGGCCTCGTTGACCGGACGTATCGTCGCCGGGGTGGCGTGGACGGCCGCCACGAGGGGTCGGGTGCTCTCCATCGCGTCCTTTCCTGGATGCCCGCGGGTCAGCGGGAGGAGCCGATGGCTGCCACGACGGCCTCGGTGAACTCGCTGCAGCCGGCCGACCCGCCCAGGTCCCGGGTGGACACGCCGCTGCGGACCGTGCGGGCGATGCCGTCCTCGATGCGGTGGGCGGCGTCGGTGAGGCGGGGGTCGTCGTGGCGGGCTCCCAGCCACTCCAGCAGCATGGCGCTGGAGAGGTTCATCGCGATCGGGTTGGCCCTGTCCTGGCCCGCGATGTCGGGGGCCGAGCCGTGGGCGGCCTGGGCCATGGCGTGCGTGTCGGACGAGTTGACGGAGGGCGCGATGCCCAGCGAGCCCGCGATCTCCCCGGCGAGGTCGGAGAGGATGTCGCCGAACATGTTCTCCGTGACGATGACGTCGAACTCGTGGGCCCGGCGCACCAGATGCACGGTCATGGCGTCGACGTGGAAGTCGTCCACCTCGACCTCGGGGTATTGCCGGCCCACCTCGCGGCAGACATCGCGGAAGAGTCCCGTGGTCATCTTGAGCACGTTGGCCTTGTGCACGATCGTCACCTTCCGGCGGCGGCGCTGGGCGAGCCGGAACGCCGAGTGCGCGATCTTCTCCGTCGCGGCCCGGGTGATGATGCCGTGCATGATCGCGACATCGGGTGTGGGCATCATCTCGTCGGTGCCGCGGAAGGTGTTGCGGTCGGCGTAGAAGCCCTCGGTGTTCTCCCGGGCAATGACGAGGTCGGTGCCCGGCACAAGGGCGTTACCGCCTTCGAAGGCCTTGGCGGGCCGGATGTTCGCGTACAGACCGAAGTGCTTCCTGATGGTGCCGCTCGGGTTCAGCCGGCTGCGGTGGGGCTCGGGGTAGGCCGCGCTGTCGTGCGGGCCCAGCAACCAGCCGTCGAGGTCCTCCAGTGCCTTCAGCGTGCTCGCGGGCGTGTGCTCGCCGTACTCCGTGAGGGCGGCGAAGCCGAGCGGCAGTTCGTGCCACTCGATCGCCTCACCCCCTGCAGCTGCGACGGCGGCGTCGACGACGGCGACCGACGACGGGACGATCTCCGGGCCGATGCCGTCCCCGTGGAGGACGCCCAGGCGGCAGGTGCGGGAGCCAGGGGTGGTCACAGTCGTTGCCTTTCGGGTTCAGGTGCGGGACGAGCAGGCGGCGAGTGCAGGTCATGGGGTGACCGTCAGGAGGTCCTGCTCCTCCTGGCTGAGCTCGACCTTCTCGGTGTAGAAGAGGGCGGCCTCCGGCTGGAAGACCAGCTGGACCTGGCCGGCGAGACCGGGCCGGTTGCTCTCGACCTGGACGACCTGGCTGCCGAGCCTGACGTCGTACTCGTAGCGTGAGCCGACGTATGAGGAGGTGAGCACCTCGGTGGTGAGACGGTTGGCGCCGGATACGTCCGCGTCTGCGGCGACGACTTCGAGGTTCTCCGGCCGGACGGCCACCGTGACGGCCTGTCCACGTGCGGCCGTGAGGCCCGGGGTCGCGACCTGGACGATCTCGTCGTTGCAGTCGAGGCGAATGTGGTGGCGGTCGCCCGCGGATCCCTCGACCTTTCCCTGGAGGAAGTTGCAGCGGCCGACGAAGGCTGCGACCTCTGCGGTGGCGGGGCGTTCGTAGATGGTGTGCGGGTCGGCGATCTGGAGCATGTGGCCGCCGGACATGACCGCGATGCGGTCGCTGAGGGCCAGCGCCTCGTCCTGGTCGTGGGTGACGTAGACGGTGGTGATCCCGAGCTCTTCCTGGAGGCGCTTGAGCCAGGCGCGGGCCTGCTCCCTGAGTTTCGCGTCGAGGTTGGACAACGGCTCGTCCAGCAGCAGCACCGTGGGCGAGTAGACCAGGGCCCGGGCGAGCGCGACCCGCTGCTGCTGACCGCCGGAGAGCTGGTGGGGGTAGCGGCCGGAGAGGTCGGCGAGACCGACCTTGTCCAGCGCCTCGTGGATGAGGGCCCGCTGATCGCTCTTGGACGCCTTGCGGATGGTGAGCGGCATCGCGACGTTCTTGGCGATGGTCATGTGCGGCCACAGGGCGTACGACTGGAAGACCATGCCGAGGTTGCGCTCCTCGGGCGGGAGGAAGACCTTCTTCTCCGCGTCCACGAACGTGGTGCCGCCGACCACGATGGAGCCGCCGGTGGGCTGCTCCAGCCCCGCGATGCAGTTCAGCGTCGTGGACTTGCCGCAGCCGCTGGGGCCCAGGAGAGTGAAGAACTCGCCGTTCTTGATGGTGAAGCTGTTGTCGTGCAGGACGGTGTTGTCGCCGAAGGCCTTCTTCAGGTGCGTGACGGTGAGTTCAGGCATGGTGCTTCCCTCTCATGAGCAGGCCTGCGAGCGCGACGAACGTCGCGGTGATGGCGATCTGGATGGAGGCCAGGGCTGCGACGGAGCCGGTGCGCCCCTGCGCCCAGAGGCCGAGCATCGTCGTGCCCAGGACGTTGTTGTCGGCCGAGCTGAGGAAGACCGCCGGCGCGTACTCCTTCAGCATGATCACGAAGGTCAGGATCACGGCGCCCATGAAGGCGGGCGTGACGAGCGTGCGCAGGACCCGGAAGAACGTCATGACCCAGTCGGCGCCGACGACGCGGGCGGCGTTGTCGAGCTCGGTCCCGATCTGCATCGTCGCGGGGGCGACCGAGCCGAAGGCACTGGGCACGGCGCGCAGCCCGAAGGCGATGATCACTGCGGTCAGTGTGCCCGGCAGCAGGCTCGCGAGCCCGAACGGGGCGTAGGAGAAGGCCCAGAAGAAGCCGATGCCGACGATGATGCCCGGAATGGACTGCGGGATCAGGGCGAGGTATTCGATGGCGCGGGCGTGTCGGAAGGTGGACCGCCGGGACACCATGACCGCGAACATGGCGAGGACGCTCACCGCCACGGCCCCGAAACCCGCGACGATGACGCTGTTCCAGATCGACTGCACATAGGAGTCGTAGGCGGTGATCGTCTGGTAGTTCTTCGTGGTGAGGAAGTCGAACGGGTTGCGCAGCGGGGTGAAGATCAGGGTGAAGGAGCGGAAGACGAGGCCCAGGATCGGGATCAGCGCACCGAAGACGACGTAGCAGACGATCGCCGCGACACTGATCCACTTCAGCCGGCCCAGGTCGAGGGGGCGCGGGCGCGTCGCCTTGCCTCGGACCGACACGAACCGGGCGGCGTTCTTCAGGAGTTTCGCCTGGACGGCGACCAGGCCGGCGGTGACGCAGAGGATGATCACGGATGCAGCGCCGAGAACCGCATAGTCGGGATTCACGGACTGCAGGCCGTTGCGGTACAGGAACGTCGAGAACACGTCGATGTGGACCGGCTGGCCGTAGAGCAGGGGCACGCTCAGGGTCTCGATGGACATGGAGAAGACGAGGATGGAGCTGTAGACCATCGGCGGCCTGAGCATCGGGATGATGACCTGCACGATGATGCGCAGCGGGCCCGCTCCGCAGACCTGCGCCGCCGACTCCAGTGACGCGTCGGACTGGCGCAGCGCGTTGGCGCAGAACACGTAGGCGACGGGAGCCAGCGCGACCGCCTCGGTCACCGCCATGCCGGGGATGGAGTACAGGTTCCAGGGCACTCCCCCGAATGCCTCACGGACCTGGGTGCTCACGAAGCCCGCCGGGCCGTACATGATGATCCAGCCGAAGCCGAGGATGAGCGAGGAGATGAAGAAGGGCCACTGCATCGCCAGCGCGATGAGGCGTCCGCCAGGCAGCTTGGTCCGTACGACCACCACGGCCATCGGGATCGCAATCACCAGCGAGAGGAAGGTCGTCAACGAGGCGAAGAGCAGGGTGTTCCAGACGACGCGGCCGAAGCCGGCATCGGTGAACAGGTGCTTGTAGCCGTCCAGTGTGAACACTCCGCCCGACTCGTAGAGCGGGACCGAGCGGATCGACTGGATCAGGGTCGGAACAATCGGAGCCAGCACGAACAGCGCCAGCACGGCCAACACGGCATAGTGAACCGCCGTGTCCCGCCCGATCCCCATCGGTCTGCGATAGCGCGGTGGCCTGAGCCCGGGCCGTGTCTCCTGCTGGCCCGACGGTTCCAGGGGCCTGGTCAAGGTGGTCATGTCCGCCGACTCCGATCGTCCGAGAGGTTCCTACTTGCCGACGAGGTCGTCGAAGCGCTTCAGCCACGCATCGGACTCGTTCTTCGAGACCTCGGTGTACGGGACCTGGATGACCTTGTCCTTGCCGACCTTGTCCACCAGTTCCTGGTAGGTGTGCAGGCCCGGGCCTGAGACACCGGCCCGGTACGACGACAACCCGCCCTCGGCGACGGCCCGTTGGCCCTCGGCGGACAGCAGGAAGTCGATGAAGAGCTTCGCCGTCGCCGGGTGGGGCGCGTCCGCAGCCAGGCCGATGCCGCGCGGCAGGACGACCGTGCCCTCCTCGGGGTAGACCACGTCGACCAGGCCGTCGCTGTCCCCCACGACGGGGTAGGCGGGGCCGCCGCTGATGAGGAAACCGGCCATGTACTCACCGGACAAGATCTTCTCCATCTGGGTGCCCGAAGACGTCTCCGGACGGGTCTTGGGCAGCAGCTTCTTGAAGTCGTCCCAGGCGGTCGGAAGAGCCTTGGTGTACGCGTGGGTGACCGTGAACCCGAACGAGCTCTCGGGGTCGCGGACCGTGATCTTGTTGTTGAACTTCCCCGGGTCAGCGGCGACCTTCTCGGCCAGGTCGTGGAGGCCCTTCGGCTTGTCCATGAGCGAGGTGTTGTACGCGAGCAGCTGCGGGTCCATCGCCATCGCGTAGACGTCGGGGAGCAGCTTCGCGTAGTCCGGGAGCTTCGACAGCTCCGGCGACTGGTACGACGCCAGCATCTTGGGGCGGGCCGCGAAGGTTGCCCACGCACTGGCCGCGTTGGACACCACCAGGTCGACCGGCGAGGAGCCGGTGGCCTGCTCGCTGAGGACCTTCTGGAACACCTCGTCGCTGTCCAGGTCGTTCGCGGAGATCTTGGTGACGAAGCCGTACTTCTTCTTGAAGTCGCGGAAGACCGGCGCCCAGTTCTCCTCCGAGGTGTTGGAGTAGATCGTCAGCGTGCCGCCCTCGTGCTCGGCCTGCGAGACCAGGTCGGAGTAGCCGGCCGGGTAGTAGGCCGGCACCTTGCCGGCCGCGATCGGGTTCGCCTTCGGCTGCTCGGCCTCGGTGCCGCCCCCGCCTCCGCAGGCGGCCAGGGCGCCGAGAACGACGACGCCGGCGACCGGCAGGCACAGCTGCCTCCGGCGGTGGGTCCCGGGACGGGACTGAATGGACTTCATCGACCACTCCTCAGACGACTGCTGCGGCGATTACCGGCCATCACGTTGTAGGTTATAACCTATGACAGTCAAGGGGCCGGGAGTGATCAATTGCTCGCCCCGGGCGCTCCGCACCGCCGGAAAAGGCTGCGAATCAAGCCCATGAGCTGCAAGCATTGGCAGCATGTGGCACGCTCGACCGGGCGGAGGCCGCGCGAAGAAAGTTCTGAACAGATGGCCTGATCTTCGAGACAGCACCCCACAGGACGCGATAGGTTATAGCGAGTTCACGAGGAGGAGACGGCCCATGTCCGAACCCGCCATGGTGTACGCGACGAAGAGCGACTTCGCCTACACCCGCATCCGCGAAGGCATCCTTTCCGGCGAGTTCGAGCCGGGAACCGTCCTTCAGCAGGCCACGCTGGCGCGCACCATCGGCATCAGCACCACTCCCCTGCGTGAGGCGCTGCGCCGGCTGAAGTCCGAGGGCCTGGTCGAGCTCGACGCGCATCGCGACGCCCGGGTCGCCCCCCTCACCGCCGAGGAGGCCCGCGACCTGCTGGAGATCCGGCTCTCACTCGACCCGCTGGCGGCGGCGCTCGCCGCGCAGCGCCGGACGAAGGACGACATCCGCCGCATCCGCGAACTGGTCAAGGATGTGAAGCCACTGCTGAGCAACCCCACGACGCGTGATCTGGGCGCGCACCGGGCCTTTCACCAGGCGGTCATCGAGGCGTCCCACAACGACCTCCTCATCGCGACGCTCGGAGGCCTGTGGGACAAGGCGGACCGGTACCGGCGCCTCGGCCTGGAGGCCGTCCGCACCCAGGAGGAGCGGGACCAGAAGGACCACGAGCACCACGAGTTGGTAGACGCCGTGGTCCGAGGTGACAGTGACGGCGCCGCCGAGGTGATGCGCCAGCACATCCACACCTCGCTCGGGGCCCGGGCCGCCACGCATCTCGGCGTGGAGCCCGGTCATCCGCTCAAGCGGCTCCCCTGACGCCGGCCGATGGACATACGGCCGTCGGCACCGAAACTCCTGGCACCGCTGTACGCGCACACCCTCCTGGTCCAGACGATCACCTTCGTCCTCAGGCCGACGGCGGTCTACCGAGCCATCGAGCTGCACGTGCCCGCCTCGTGGCTCGGCGCGCTCGGCGCGAGTTTCGCGCTCGTGCCACTCGTGCTCGCGGTTCCCGCCGGCCAGGTCGCCGACCGTTTCGGCGAGCGCACCGTCATGATGCTCGGAGCGGTCATGACGCTCCTGTCGGCCCTGACCTTCGTCTTCGCCGCACACGAGGTGTGGGGCATCGTCGCGGGCAGTGTCCTGCTCGGCACCGGCCACCTGGGCTCCGTCGTGGGGCAGCAGGCCCTGGTAGCCAATCGGACGCCCCGCTCCCGGTACGACATGGCGTTCGGGCACTACACCTTCGTCGCCTCGGCCGGGCAGGCGATCGGCCCCATGCTCATCGTCTTCTTCGGCGGCTCCCGAACCCTCCCTGACAGCAGCGCCATCTTCACCGGAACCCTCGCCCTGGCCGGGGCCCTGCTCGTCGTCTCGCTTCCATTGCCCGCCGGCCGCGGACAGGCCGCGCCGTCCGAGCGCCATGCGGGATCGGTGCGCACCCTACTGCGCCGCCGGGGCCTCGTACGCGCCCTGACGGTCAGTTGCGTGGTGCTCGCGGCGGTCGACATCAGCCTCGTCTACCTGCCGGTTCTGGGCGCCGAACGCGACATCGCAGCAGGCACCATCGGCGCGCTGCTGGCGGTGCGGGCCGCGGCGTCGATGGGCTCGCGGCTGTTCCTCGGCCGTCTCGTACGGCGGCTCGGCCGCGGCCGGCTCCTGACCGGCAGCATCGCCCTGGCAGCCGCCGGCACGGGGTTCGTCGCGCTGCCGCTTCCGGTGTGGCTGCTCGTCCCGGTCGTCATCGCCATGGGCCTGGGTCTCGGTACGGGCCAGCCGCTGACCATGTCGTGGCTCGCCGAGGAGACGCCTCCGGGACTGCGGGGACGCGCGATGTCGCTGCGCCTCACGGGGAACCGGCTCGGCCAGAGCGTGGTCCCGTCCGCCGCCGGCGCTCTGGCCGTCAGCACCGGAGCGCCGGGCGTACTCGCCGCCACGGCCGGCGCGCTCGTCGCCGCGGGACTGGCATCGCGCGGCATCACCCACTGACCACAGTCCTCAAACCGCAAGCGGCGAACAAGCAGCCGAAAGCAACCAACGATCATCAGCCACGTCCGGCCCACCCGGACCCCCGACATCCCGAGGAATCAGCCATGACGCAGTTCATCCCCACCGCAGACCTGTACGACGAGCACGGCGAGGCCCTGGCCTCGTGCGACACGCAGTTCCGGCAGTACGGCGGACGCAGCCGCTTCCAGGGGACCGTGGTGACGGTACACAGCCACGAGGACAACGCCCTGCTGAAGAAGGTCGTCGCCGAGCCCGGCCACGGCAAGGTCGTCGTCGTCGACGCGGAAGGATCCGTCCACTGCGCGATGCTCGGGGACAAGATGGCCGAACTCGCCGCCGCCAACGGCTGGGAGGGCATCGTCATCAACGGAGCCATCCGGGACGCCGCGGCGGTCAACGGAATCGACGTCGGCGTCAAAGCCCTCGGCACCAACCCGCGCAAGAGCCGCAAGGACGGCGTGGGCGAAGTCGACGTCCCTGTGCGCTTCGGCGGAGTCGTGTTCGTGCCGGGCGCCCACCTCGTGAGCGACGAGGACGGAATCGTTCTGCTGCCCGCCTGACTCCCACGCTCTCGACGGAGCGCGGCCCGTCGCCTGTGCAGAGCTCGAGGACCAGCTTGCCCGGGCTGAACGCCGGCTGACCGGAGGAAGGGACCCTGTCGTTGGTGAGCACGGTGCCCCTCGAACGCCACCGAATTCACGATGCTTTCGACATTCAAGACGTGCCAGGAATGCCACGCCGGGGACCCTTTTGGCGGGCAAGGGCTCTGCTGGGAGCGGGACGCTCACCGCCGGCAGAGCCCTTGCCAGACATGTCGTGGACGCGGATCGAGCTCCTGCCGGAACAGCCGGCGACCGGCTCGGTGCCACCAGGGCCCTCACGCGGAAACCAGTCCCGCAGCCCGTCTCCTGGGGCGCCTGGCCCTCGACCCTGGAGCCCTGAACCATGAATCCCTCGACTCGCTGCCCCAACGGGCCGCCACCGCCTACGTGCGAGGGCTACTCGTCACCGCCGGCATCCTGCCGCCACGCGATGAGAATCTCGCCCTGCTCACCAATTGGATCGCGCGGACCGTGGCAGAACTCCCAGCGCGGCACGCCAATCCCATTCGTCCGTTCGCCGAGTGGCACATCATCCGCGACGCCCGCCGACGCTCAGCCCGAGGCCGGTACACCTACGCCGCGCACAAAGGCGACTGCGGCAACGTGCTGGCCGCCATCGACTTTCTGAACTGGCTCGATTCACAGCACCTGGGCCTCCGTCGACTCCAGCAACGCCGCCCGCGCCCAGCGCCTCGAAGCGCTCGGCCGGGCCTGAACCTTCGATCTCGACGAGGACTCGTTCGAGCTTCCGACTGAACTCAGCCGCACCACCGCCCGCAAGGTGCGCTACCTCGACGACAACGACGTCGACAGACTGCTCCGACTCCTCCTCGGCGAGCAGCAGTTCACCCGCTTCGAGCGCCACGACATCACCATGCAGGACATCGCCGCGATCCTGGAGGCATACGGCAAGGAGACGGGGGCTGGTCCTGAGGGAAGACTGAGCCTCGACGCGCTCGTCGAAGAGCACACCGAGGCCATCGAGGCCGATCTGCTGCGCCACCACGGCGTCGGCCTTCTGGACTGGCACCGCGGCCCACTGTCGTCACGTCGGCTCGCGGTGCTGGTGCGGCATCTGCCGCGCGACGGCGCACCGGCCCGAGACCTCCACGGCGAATCCGCCGACTGGACGGTCACGGAATATCTGCCGGCTCATGTGGTGGACCAACTCCAGGAGGGGAATGGGAGGTTCGCCACCGTCAACAGGGACGAGGGCGCGGAAGCTCCGGAGTTCCCCGAGCCGCTGCGCCGACCTCGGCTGCGGATCTAACCGTCCACCTCGTACTGCCCGACCTCCAGGAAGTACCGCAGCTCCTCCGGCGTCCCGTCGATGGCCTCCTCGGCAGCCGCGCGGAGGGCGTCGCTGATGGTCGGATCGGCCAGGATGCGGAAGACGGCGACGCGGTCGTCCTCGGCTTGGGCGAGGCGGTAGCCGGTCTCCAAAAAGGCGCGCAGGGCCTCCGGGCTGCCGTCGTCGAGGGCCTTGTTGACCTCCCGGATGACCGCCTTGTCGCCGTTCTTGTTCGCCAGGTACAGGATGCGGAAGACGGCGACGCGGTCGTCCTCGGCCTGGGCGAGGCGGTAGCCGGTCTCCAGGAAGTTCCGCATGTCCTCCACGGTGCCGTCGAGGGCCTTGTTGGCCTCTCCGACGACCGCCTTGCCGCTGTCCTTGTCTGCCAGAATGCGCAGGATCGCGATACGGAGGTCTTCCTCCGACATCTCGTCCACCGGCGTCTCGGACGTGGCGGTCGCGGTCGTCGACGTGGCCGTCGAGCCCGTGGCGAACGCCGGAGTGGTGAAGAGGAGGGCCGGCGTCAGAGCGGCGGCCGCGACGAGCAGAGCAGCACGAGTCGGTCTCATAGGTGTGTCCCCCCGTGGTAGAGCTGTCGATACGAATATTCTCGCCGCTGCGTGCCGCCAAGATCACTTCCGGAAGTCGGCAGCCTTCATCCCCTGTTCGTTGCCGCCCACGCGTACCTAGTCAGTCGCGGGCCGACCCAGCTGGCTACCAGTGCGCCCTTCACCTGCCAGGCCGACCCCGGGATCCACGTCCTGTCGGACGCAAACGGACTGCCCCTGATCGTCGGCATCTCCGCCGGCAACACCCATGACAGCGAAACGCTGAAGCCCATGGTCGAGGCTCACCAAACGAGACACGACCCCCACCGCTGGCGCCACTTCAAGCCCCAGCGTCCGCACGTACGGGCAACCGGCTCCCTCGAACCGAGCGTGCGATCAGATATCGTCGGGGGACTCACCGGGTCGCGCCGAGGCCGGCGCGCGGGAATCCGGCCAGCCGTCCAGCAACGGCTGCCACGCACCATCCTCCGCCGTCACGGAGAAATCTGCCGTACCCCGCGCCCCAGGGAGTACCTCACGGCCGCCACTACGCCCTCAACGAACTTTGAGCGCGTGCCATCGAAGTTTGATCGCCTCCGGTGCCCTACCAGCCCATATCCTTGGCCACCTCTTCCTGGGCAGCGGCGATCTCTTCCGCTGTGGAATCCGTGATGTCGACATCACATGCCCACTCAAACCGCCCCAGCAGGTCGGCGAGCGCCTGCTTCTGAGCCGGATGCGTGATCGGTATGGCGTTGAGGTCGGTGCTCATCAGCCAGTCGAACAGCACGACGGCATCGGAGCGCCACAGGCGGACATTGACGGTTGGCATGGATTCCCAGGAGTCGTTGGCATTCATCAGGGCATCGTGCCAGGTCAGCAGGGTGTTGATCGCCGCGGCAAAGATCAGCCGATGATCGTCGCGTTCAGGCCCTCCGCCGCTGCGGCCACGGGTAACCAAGCTGTCCGGCGTACTCCGGAGATCCGCCGCAGACCTCGGCTGTCTGACGTGGGTCACCCGCCACGAGTTGCTCAACAAGTCTCTCGGCCTGACTTTCAGGGTCGTCACTGGAGACGTCAAGCACCATCCGGAACTGCAGCCATGGGCGGTCTTCCCCGATGGCCGAGCGGCTCGGGTGGAATAGGAAGAGGTTGATCTGGTCGGGCTCCCAAAGCCAGGCGGACACACCGCCGAGTTCACATTCCCACTGTGCAAGCCAGCCGGCGCGCTCTCTGAGGTCCAGCTCCAACAACCGGGCAACGGTGCGCGCCGGCCACTCCCAGCTGTGGTCTGCAACGGCTCGCTCGACCTCTGCTTGGTACTCCCGAGCATCGAACCAGAACTCAGGCAGGTCAACGTTGTCCTCGTCGGGGTTGCGCCACTCGCTCCAGATCACGTGGTCGCCGTCGCGCCGGATGGTCACGTAGAGAGCGCCGCAGCACCCTTCGGTGCACGTTGCCTCGGCCAACCGCACCTCGTGCGGCTCAGGACCAGCCGTGAGAGGGCCATCCGGCAGCAAGAGATACTTGGGATCTTCGCCCGGCCCATCTGTGAACACCTCAGCCAGGATGTCCTCACTGTCGACCAGCGGTCGGACCTCCACGCTTGCGCCCCCCTGCGGAAGATCAGGAACGACAACGTGGAGGGTGAGGCAATGTTTCTTGGCAGTCATCGAACGATTGTCGGTCCTGTCACACCGAGGTGTCGCACCATTTCTCGCGGTTGGAAGCCCTCGTGGAACAATCGCTTCGAGCATGGATGGGGGCGGCGCGGTATGGGACAGGCCTCAGCTGGGAGAGGGCCACACGCGGTGACAGCGCGTCACCTTGTGATCGGTTACATCGAGGCGCTCAACGCCGTTGGTGAGGCTCTGAGGGGATCGGTTCCTTCCCTTGAACAGTTAGCTGATGTGCTGGGCCTGGCCCGTTCGCACCAAATCAGCAGGAACGGTGAAATCGGCGTCTACCGCTATAGCGTCCACGGAGCAGGCTGCCTCTTCACCAGCCAAACGGGCATCGAGATCGACGTGGACTTCGCGGCTGACGGGACGGAGATTTTCGACCTGTGGCGGCTGCGCTGCTACGGGCGGAGCTTGCCTGAGCCTCATGACCCCACGGACCAAGACCTGCGGACCGCAATAGAGTTGCTGAAGCCCCTACTGGTCGAGGTGCGGCCCGGATGGTTCAGCGTGGCCGACGCCAAGGCTTCAAGTTGGAACTGGCCTGCAGCGTCATCTGCTTGAGGCGGCTACGAACCTCCCTGCCGCTTCTTCCTCCTGTCCACGGACCACGCATCGTCCCCGGAGGGCAAGCGACTCAGCGTAGAACCACGCCGCCTGGGAAGGGCCGCGGGTTCCACAGGCGTAGGACGGCTACCGCAGCGAGACCATGCGTGCTCAACCATCGGTGAGAAAGGCGCCTGTCACCAGCCTTCGCTGAGAGTCGCTCAAGCTTCGTTGCGAGAGGTCACGCAACCCGTGGTGTCCCGTCTCAGTGGATCTTGCCGGTAGCCGAGCCTGTGACCCGGGGGATGCGAGGTCGGGTGAGACGTGTCTTCGGCGGAGTCTCACTTGACGTTGCCTCTCAGCAACACTTCCGCATGACTGTCTCAGTTGATGTTGCCGGTCGGCTTCCAAACACGACGACGGATTCTCACGCCTGATTCGCCATGGTCGGTTCGTCGTACCGCAGCCATGCGAGCGCTTCCTCTCGCACGGTTGAACAGAACCGCGTACTCGACTTGGGGGCCTTCAACTTGGTGCCGCAGCTGGCGCAACGGCCCCGGTCGTCAGTATCAGGGGCAAGGAGATCCTTGAGTCGGCGGGTGAGCTGGTCCAGCGACTCCGGGTTATGGGTGCGGGGCTCGTTCGGCATCGGGAACGGACAGGCCGTCAACGCCTCGCGACGGGGGCACGCGATCCTCATCCGCGTACGCAATCTCGAAGTCAGCCTGCCCCAGTTCCTCGACACCCACCGACCCTCCCGAAGCGAGCTCGTACTGATCCGAGCACACCCGACAACCACCACCAGGCTGAACGCCCGTGAACCGCCCGTGGGAGGTAAACCCGCTGTCCTGTCTCACGTAGGTCGGGGGAAAGCGCGGCTTTGACCTGTGGTGCCTCAGATTGGTTGAGACGAGGGTCGTCGCTTCGTCTCAACGATCTCGGGGCACGGCAGCACGAGCGTGGTGGTGGGGTGCGGCCGCAGCGGACGTCGGAACCCCGCTCACCCGCCCGATCAACCGCTGCCCGAGACGCACGTCGTGCCGGATGCGGTCCCACTCCTCGTCGCTCACCACAGGGCACATCCTCGCAGCCGGGTCGAGCCGGGGTGCTGTGTGCGGCGTGGGAGGCGTTCGGTGCGGCTCCCCGCTCGTGGCTTCAGGACGAAAGCATGTCCATCATGACAGGTCAGCGCCGTTTTTCGTAGGACGGAACGCACAGTTCGCGAGGCTTGTCCGGTCCGATCCCCGCCTCTCAGAATCTCCTTCGTGCGTCATTCGGAGACAAGGGGAATGGTGACGATCGATCACGACGCGGTGCTTCGGGCCCGCGTGCTGCTGCTGGGGTCCGGCCGGCCGAGTCGGGCCGAACTGGTCGGTGCGTACCGGGTTCTGGCCGAGGTGAGTCCGAAGGCTTACGTGCCGAAGTTGGTCGACGCCCTGCTCGCGTTGCAGTACGAGAGCCGGGATCCGAAGGTGGACGTCGCGCTGGCCGCCGAGGCTTCCCGGGCCGCTCGCAGGATAGAGGTCGGGGCGCCGAACCGGGCGGAGCGGTTGCGCCGGGCCTTGGACGCCTACCAGGCTTCCTTGTTCGCCCTCGGGCGCAGGGCGGAAGGGCGCGCGATCTGTGCGGAGCTTGCCGAGGCCGGACGAAGCGAGCCCCTGGCGAGCGTTCTGGCCGAGGAGGGGCGCTTCAGGGAGGCTGCGGAGCTCGACGAAGAGGCCGCCCGGAACGGAATCCCGGAGCACTCCTTCTGGAGCATGGTGCGGTGGGCGGCGAACCTGGAGGGCGCCGGCCTGCACGACGCCGCATCGACCGTCTTCCGCGGGCTCCTTGAGGAGACCCGGCGCAAGGCAGCCGAACAGGGCACCGCTCTGGCGATACTCACCTGGGAGTTGGTTCACTTCTCCCGGATGCGGGAGACCGTCGGGGATGGGGCGGGTGCTGCGGCCGCCCGGCGAGAGGCCCTGAGTGTCCTGGAGGAGCTCGCGACCACGGGCGAGCCGAAGAACTGGAGTTGCATCCTAGGGTGGTGGAGGACGCTCTTCGTCCTGTCGGGGCGGGCAGCCGAACCCGCCGCGAGCCCCGAGTCCCCGATGCCGCCGTTCGGCACGGAGCTCGGATGGTCGCGCGACGTGCGGGACGGTTTCCTCGGCATGCTGCCGGGCCTCGAAGCGGAGGCGGCGAGGTTGCGCGAGGCCGACCGGCTGCCCGAGCTAGTCGACGTCCAACGCAGGATCGGCATCCGCGCGGCCGTCCGCGAAGGCGACCGCCCCTACCTGTTCGAGGAGCGGTTCACACCGTACTTCGACGAGGGGGTGACGCTCGCCCGCCGCCTGCCAGACAACCCCGCAGGCCTCGCCCGCGCCCTCACCGACCGGTCGATGTTCCTCGTCGCGGCACGATCCTTCGAACCCGCGCATGCCGACTTCGCCGAAGCAGTCGCCCTTCTCCACGATCGCTGATCGCGCCGCCCGGTCGCCGCGTCCCCGTGCTGGGCACGAGGACGTGGGCCAGGCCGTCGCGGTACCACCGGTACCGGACCCCGGGCTGAAACAGCCGATCCCAGCCCTGTTGAAGGCTGGGATCGGCTGCTTGACCTCCGAGTACGTGTGCCCCGAGAAGACTGAGACGCCTGCGCAGTTGCCCTGAGATGATTGAGACTGCACCTTCTCGTCTGGGAGGTGAGGTGCCCCAGCCGGTCCCGGACCGCCACCCCACAAGGCCCCGGCACCACGAAGGGCACGGCCAACTCCCTCACAGCACCCACCACATCACCCCCGCCCTCAAAGGCCGGACACCCGCTGTCCAGCCCAACGAGCAACAGCCGCCCAGGTCACCCATTCGATCCCAGAATCCCCGTTCCCACCCCCACAAACCCACCGACCGGACTCACTCCCGCACACCACCACTCACTTCAGTGCAGGAAACCGACAGCAGCTCACAACTCTCAAGAAGGCCGGGGCCGATCCAGCGCTCGAGCATGGCTCCAGCACGTGGACCGACCCTGCGGGTGCCGATGGATCATCCGGCCAGGTCGCAAGCTCATTCAGCCGATGGGCCGTTGCCCGTCATGGTGACTGCTCACATTTCAAGGAACGAGCCGAGTCCCACGGCAGGACGGAGTGGGACGTCGGCTCGGTATGACTGCTCCTCCTATTTGCGCCCGGAGGTGTTGATGCCATCCAGGGTGCTGCAGCCTCGCCAGACCGTGTTCGCGGGCCCGGGCGGGTTGAGGGTCACGTCACCGGCGTCATCGTGCTCCAGGAAGAACCGATAGTCCCGAAGGTCCTTGATCGCCGACAGTGCGCGGGTCCAGTCGATGTCGCCCTTCCCGACGTCAGCGAACCGGAACTTCTTGCCTGCCGCGCGGGTTCCCGCAGCCGCCGTGCGGTTGCCGTTCGGGTCCCACTTGATGTCCTTGATGTGGAACCCGATGAAACGCTCCCCGTGCTCCTTGATCCACCAGTAGGGGTCCTCGCCGGCGACCGAGACCCAGCCCAGGTCGACCTCGAACTTGACGTACCGGGGGTCAGTGTGCTCGAGCAAGGTGTTGTAGATCGGGACGCCGTTCTCAAGCGCGAACTCGCGGTCGTGGTTATGGAAGAAGAAGCCGCCGAAGCCCTGCGAAACGGCGTGCTCGCCACACTCGTTGAACTTCTCTGCCATGGCCTTCATGCCCTCACTGGTGCCCCCATCGGGGAAGCCGAGGGAGCTACCAGTCCCGACATATGGGAACTTACCCAGCGTCTGGGCGTCCTCGAAGATCTGCATCCTGCCTTCGTAGGTCATCCACGGGTTCGGAAGGTTGAGCCCGCGCGGGCCGAAGTGGTTACTCACGATGCGAAGCCCGTGCGACTGGACAATGGACTTGAGCTGGGCCGTCGTCTTCGCGTAGTAATCGCCGGCGAGCTCAAGCTCCCGCACACCAGCGTCGTGAACCGCCTCCAGAGAGATCTCGAGGTTCTTGTAGTCGCTGCCGATCAACTGGCGGACGGTGAAGATCTGCAAGCCGATGCGGTCGGCCGGAATCACGTTCGGTCCGCCGCTGGGCTGACCCTGCGCCGAGGATGCAAGGGCGGAGGCTGGGCTCGCATTGGCGGCGAGCGCCCCGGTGGCCAAAGCGCCGGCGCCAGCGCCGAGCATGGCGCGCCGACTTAGCTTGTTTTCCACGGGCTCTCCTTCTGTATTCGCGCGGTCCTACGGTCGGCGCTTTACAGCGCTGCGGTGCCGACCATAGGGCGACGCCAGAACTTATGACAAGAGTCCGGCAGAAGTCTCGGAGCAGAGTGCATAAGTTGTCGGCTTGCGGGCAGTTGGGCAGCATCGACGCGAGACTGATCCCGGTGCTCGGCCCAGCCGTCGAGCTGAAGCGGAGAGCCCGACGGCTCGCCCGGACGATGGGCTCGGCCCGGAACCAGAGGCCCCGGGATGCCAATGACCTGGCCGGGGGCCGCCGACGCCTCGCGGACGCCGGCGCCGACTTCGCCGAGGACGGTGCCGCCGGCGCCTCGATCACTCTTGTTCGGCCTTCAAGCAGAGTTGCTTCTGAGACACCGCAATCGCCTCTCGGCGCCGTCGTGTGCTTCACTTCGACCATGCCCCAGTCCGCATCTGCACCACGTGCGCCCATTCATCGCGGCGCGGCGGCTACTGGCGGGGTCACCGGACCAGGCTCCGGGGCTCCCGGCGCCGGGGAACTACTCCAACTACTTCGCGACGGGCGGCCGCAGACACGTGCTGAGCTGGCCAGACTCACCGGGTTAGCCCGGTCCACCGTCAACATCCGCGTCGACGCCCTACTCGCCAGCGGTCTGCTTGCGCCCTCAGGCAGGGCGGCCTCAACTGGCGGCCGCCCTCCGACCAGGTTCGTCTTCAACCCGCAGGCTCGAGTCGTCGTCGGCGCCGACCTCGGGGCAACCCACGCCAATGTCGCGCTCACCGATCTCACCGGCCAACCCCTGTCCGAGGTCGCCGAGCGCGTCGACATCTCGGCAGGGCCGATCACTGTCCTCGACTGGGTCGTTGCGACGATACGGCAGCTGCTCGACGAGGCGGACAAGGACGTCAAGGACCTCGTCGGCATCGGGATCGGCCTGCCGGGCCCGGTCGAGCATTCGAGCGGCAGGCCGATGCGCCCGCCCATCATGCCGGGGTGGGACGGCTATGACGTGCCCGGACACGTGCGGCACCACTGGGACGTCCCGGTCCACGTCGACAACGACGTCAACCTTATGGCCCTCGGCGAGCACGTGATGGCCCACCCGGAAGTCGATCACCTCCTGTTCGTCAAGGTCGCCACCGGGATCGGCGCCGGGATCATCAGTGGTCGTCGCCTGCTCCGAGGCGCGGTCGGGGCCGCCGGCGACCTCGGCCACGTGGCGGTCCCCCACGCCTCCGACGTCCTGTGCACGTGCGGCAACACTGGCTGCCTCGAGGCCGTCGCGAGTGGCCACGCGATCATCAAACACCTCACCGCAGCCGGGGTGCCTGCCATGACGAACAGCGATGTCGTCGCGCTCGTCTGCAACGGCAACACCCCTGCCACACAAGCGGTTCATCAGGCAGGACGCACGATCGGTGAAATCCTCGCGACGTGCGTGAGCCTGCTGAACCCCGAGCTCGTCGTCATCGGCGGTTCACTCGCCCAGGCCGGCGAGAGTCTCATCGCCGGGGTGCGGGAGGTCGTCTACGGCCGCTCGCTCCCTCTCGCCACCGCCCACCTGCAGATCGTGCCGGCAACGACCGGCATCCAAGTCGGCGTCATCGGCGCGGCGACGATGGCTATCCAGCACGCCCTCGCCGCCGATCGTGTCGACGAGGTAATCACCAGCGCATCATCGCCTCCGATCACAGCAGGCGAATAAGCCCACTGTGGGATCTGTGACTTGCGCCTTCAAGCGCTCGGACCCCCGTCGTGTTGACGGCGAGGCCTGCACCATGCAAGCCGCGGTGATCCCTGTCGACACCTTCCAGCCGTCAACTCACCGCCGCGGCGTTGACGGCGGGTCCGTCCAGCCGTCTCGGAGCAGCCGCACTCCCAGAGGTCTGTGAACCTCACCCGCGCGTCTCATGGCGGTACTGAAATCACCTGGTCAGCAACCCACCGGCATGCTCTCCCGCTTCTGGACACGCTCAGGAGACGGCGTCTGCAGATTCTGGTCCACGATCTCGCTTCATACGCCAACTCGGTGGTGAACCGGCACTCCCAAAAGCGCGGAACGCGATCATGATCCGGTCTTCTGGAGTCGTCTCCAGCAAATGGGACTGCCCCCAGCGAGACAAACGCATCGTGGCCCTGACGCCACGCTGACCAGGAACACCGTGGACCGTCAGCGTCGCGTTACGGGGTGCGGGCCAGGCATCAAGCATCCGTCAGCGTGGCGGCCCGTCCCCGGTAGGCGGGCATAACTTCAGTGGAGCGCACGGCCGGACCGACCGGGCGCCCCAGTCGCCCTCTGCGAGGAGCAACCCCATGTCCCCAGTCGAGTTTCCCGAGGACCCCGAGCCTTCTGAACGGTTCCCGGCCGGACTTCTCTACGTCCCTGTCCGGTCGGGGCCCTCTGGATGTACGACCCGGTTCTTCCGCACCCCCCTGGGCGGCCGCACGGCCGTCGGATTCACCTCGGCGGCGAAGCTCACCGCCACCCTGGGCACGGACCAGGCCTGCATCAGGCTCTCCGAACCCGCACTGCGCGCTCTCGCGGCCCCCCTGGGTGTGACCGCCCTCACCGTCGACCCGCAGTTCTCCGCCCCCGCAACCGACCGCACCGCGGCCAAGGTCCGTGAGCGCGAGAACTCCTGGAGCCGCTGGCATCCCCAGCAGGTCGGTGCCCTGCGAGTGACTGGTGCCGCTGCTGTCGTCGCGTGTCTGAACCTGCTGGTCGGCTGAGGAGGCGCCCGCCATGACCCTTTCCTTTCCCTCGCCCCTTCCGGACTCCCTACCCTCGGCCCCCCAGGCCCTGTCCCGGATCCTCGGCAACGCCGACAGCCTCTCCGTCTGGCCCCGCTCCACCCGCCCCGAGGCCGACGGGGACGTCTCCGTCGGCAGGGTCTCCCTCACCGAGGCGGCCGACCGCTTCGGCACCCCCCTCTACCTCCTCGACGAACAGGAAGTCCGCGAGCGCTGCCGTACCTACCGCACGGCGTTCCCCGAAGCCGACATCGTCTACGCCGCCAAAGCGTTCCTGTGCCGTGCGCTCGCGCACTGGGTGCAAGAAGAAGGCCTGGGCCTGGACGTCTGCTCCGCAGGGGAGCTCGCGCTCGCCGTCACCACCGGCTTCCCACCCGAGAACATCGTGATGCACGGCAACGCCAAGAGCCCCGAGGACCTGCGCACCGCCATCCGGCTCGGTGTCGGACGCATCGTCGTGGACAGCCCCTCCGAGATCGCACGCCTCGCCGCGATCACCCCGGCCGACACCCGCCAGAAAGTCATGGTGCGCGTCGTCCCCGGCATCGCCGCCGGCGGACACGCCAAGATCCGCACCGGCACCGACAACCAGAAGTTCGGCCTCTCGATCACCGACGGATCCGCACGACACGCAGTCACCCGCATACTCGACCAGCCACACCTGGAACTCGTCGGCCTGCACTGCCATATCGGCTCACAGATCGCCACAGTCAAACCGTACGTCGCCGCCGTACGGCGCATGATCGGTCTGATGGCCCGGATCAAAAACCAGCACGGCATCACCCTCCCCCAGCTGAACATCGGCGGCGGCCATGCCATCGCCTACCGGCCCGGCGAGGAGACCATGAATGTCGCCGAGCTCGCCGGACGGGTCCGCGCCGAACTCGAGGACGGCTGCGCCCGCGCCAAGCTCCCCGTACCCCGGCTCACCCTCGAGCCCGGTCGCGCCATCATCGGACCAGCCGCAGTCGCCGTCTACCACGTACTCGCCGTCAAGCGAACCGGCGAGCACACGTTCGTCGCCGTCGACGGAGGTATGAGCGACAACCCCCGGCCCGCGCTCTACGGCGTGCAGTACGCGCCCCGCCTCATCGGCCGCCCCTCATCCGCGCCGCCCCGCCTGGTCACCGTCGTGGGCCGGCACTGCGAAGCCGGCGATGTCCTCGCCGACGACGTAGCACTCCCCGGCGACATACGCCCCGGCGACCTCCTCGCCGTTCCCGCGGCCGGCGCCTACCACCTGTCCATGGCTTCCGGCTACAACATGATCGGCCGACCCCCCGTCATCGCCGTGTCCGACGGCACCGCACGCGTACTCATACGCCGTGAGTCACTCGACGACATGAGCCGCAGAGACATCGGCCTGTAACACCCGCCCCCACACCCGGCGTCCGCCGAAACCCCCTCTCAGCGGACGCCGCTCAGCACACCCACTGATGGCCCGAAAGATCACCAAGTACCCCTATTCGCATACCCCAATGTGTGAGGACGAGGTCTCGATGACCGTCGAAAACACCATCGACCTTGTCGTGGCCGTCGCTCTGCTCGCCTGTCTGATCTTTGCCCTGATCAAGCCGGAGAAGTTCTGATGTCCGCCCCCGCCACGGTCAAGACGGACTGCTGCAGCGGCGCGAGTACCGGCTGAGCCTGCGATCCTCACAGACTCAGCCGGTACGGCACGACACACACGACGACGTCGGTACGGGCCCTCAACGCGGCCGCCAGCAGCAGGCCCCGCTGATTCTGCAGGATCTGGTAGCGGCGGTGGAGGGGCTCCACCTCGGGGATGAGGACGGCGATCTGCCGTCCTCCCTCCGCCGCCCGCCGAACGTAGTCGACGATGGGCTGCACCAGCGAGCGCTGCGGACTGTCGATGACATCCAGACGTACACCGGGATCCCAGCGGGCCCAACTCTGCTCCAATGCACGAGCCTTGGCTGGGTCACCGTGCACCGCGACCGCGACGACTTCGTGACCGAGGGCGCGGGCGGCCGTCAGCGCGTGCTGGGTGAGTTTGCTGACCTCGCCGACCGGCACGATGACGAGGGAGTCGGTAACGCGCACGGGCGGCGGGACCTCGCCCAGCCCCAGTTCCCTGCCGACCTCCGTGTAGTACCGCTGAACGCGGGCGAACAGCAGCATCAGCAGCGGAACGGCGGCAACCACCACCCAGGCCCCCTCCAGGAACTTGGTGGCCAGCAGGACGATGCCCGCCACGGTGGTCAGGATCGCGCCGATCCCGTTGAGCACCGCGCGCCGCACCCAGCCGGGCGGCCGTTCCCGCGCCCAATGCCGTACGAGCCCGACCTGGCTGATGGTGAAGCCGATGAACACGCCGATCGCGAACAACGGGATCATCCGGTGCGTGTCCGCGTTCACGGCGATCAGTAGCAGTGCCGCGAGCAGAGCGAGGGCCACCACTCCCCAGCGGTAGACGGGGCGCTCTTTGCGCAGACCGAAGAGATGAGGCAGTCGGTGGTCCCTGGCGAGCAGGCTCATCAGGACGGGCAGGCCGCCGAAGCTGGTGTTGGCGGCGAAGGCCAGCGCGAGGGTGACGATGAGGTTGGTCGTGTAGTACGGCCAGCCCGTCCCGTACGAGCCCGCGGTGAGCTGCGCGAGTACTGTCACGCCGCCGCGGGGGGCCACATGATCGCGGCGGATCAGGACGGCCAGCCCGATCAGCATCAGCCCGAGCAGCGCGCCAAGCATCAACTCGGTACGCTGCGCCCGCTTGACGCGCGGCTCGCGGAAGACGGGCACACCGTTGGCGATGGCTTCCACCCCGGTCAGCGCGGAGCAGCCGGAGGAGAACGCCTTCAGGAGCAGCAGCACACCCAAGGCCTCAGTGCCATGCGCGGGTTGGGCGGTTCCGACGACGGCCACGGGGTGGGAGCGCAGCAGCCCGAGCACGATGATGCCGAGGATGCTCACGATGAACAGCACCGTGGGCAGCATCAGCACCTGCGCACTCTCGGCCACACCGCGCAGATTCACGGCCGTGAGAAGAGCAAGCCCGACGAGACAGATTTCCAGCGGATGCGAGCCGAGGGAAGGGAAGGCGGAGGCGAGGCTGGCTGCGCCGGCCGCCAGGCTGACGGTCACGGTCAGCACGTAGTCGACGACGAGACTGGCCGCCGCGAGGTAACTCGTCCTGGGGCCGAGATCCTTCTTCGCCACCGCGTACGCGCCGCCCCCGTCCGGGTGAACGGCGATCACCTGCCCGTAGGACACGACGAGCACCGCCAGCAGTGCGGCAATGACCAATGTCACCGGCAGCGTGGCGGTCAGCGCCCCGGTCCCGGCGGCGATCAGGACGAGCACGATCGCCTCGGGCCCGTACGCGACCGAGCTCAACGCGTCCAGGGACAGCGCGGCAAGCCCCTCGATGCTGGTCAGGTGGTGCCGTTCACCTTCCCCGGGCCGCAACGGAACTCTCGGCCGCAGTTCGCGGCGGGCCAGGCCGTACGCCATGAGGGACCTCGCGGTGCAGGGTGCGGGGGGATGCGTGCTGTTCGGGGCCAGTGTGACCGGGCCACCACGGCGAGACGCGTCAAGGACGCGCCAAGGCTCCACGTCTTTTCAGGGAATCCCCCATGCCGAGGGCCACGCGGCTCTACGGCGAGTAAAGGGCCGGCCTGAAGGTGGCGCCCGCCCGAAGGTCGGGGTGGCCGGGACGACGAGGACCGTGGTGAGTCCGCCGGCTGGCGGCCTTCGGTCGGCTCCTTGCGGTGTCTTCACGCCGAAGCCCTGGGCACAGAGGTGACCTTGACGGTCAGGTGACTCACGGTGCCCTCGCGTCTGCGGCGCGCCGGAGAGATCGCCGGCAGCGGCGCGAGATGGTTCAGGATCCGGTCCGCGGCCGACTTCGAGATCCCGAACGGTAGCGCCACCTGCCGGAGCGTCAAATTCGTGCGCGAGTACGTGACCACCAGCAACACCCGGTCCTCCAGCGGCAATCGCCACGGCAGGCCTCGCTGGATGTCACCACCCCGCCGTCGCACCAACGCGACGAGACGGTCGAACTGCACCGGGCTCAACCCGACGAACGACTCGATCCACTTCGGGTCACCTGCTGACATCACCGCATCCATGACCGGACATCGCCGACGGGCGGCGGTTGGACACCGAGTGGTTCGGTCAGATTCGAGCGGCACCCGACGGGCAGCGGTCGGCGCCGCTCAGACCATGCGTCGTAGCGCGGTCTCCACGGCATCGACCAGCGGATCGCCTTCGGTCCGCGGGTGCCTGGCCAGGCCGAGTTCGATGTCCGGCAGGCTGGGCAGGGCGTCCGCGTCGTGGCACGCCATGGCCGGTTCGAGATTCCCGGGCAGCACCGCCGTAACGCCGAGCCCGGCCCGCACCGCGGCGAGCACACCGACGAGACTGTTGCTCTCGAACGCCACCCGCCAGCGGCGGTCGGCACCTTCCAGCCCTTCCAGCACCGACGCACGCCATGTGCACGGGCCCGAGAACAGCACCACGGGTAGCGGATCGGCAGCCAAGTCGACACCCTGGCCGACCGCCCAGACCAGCGGTCGGCGCACCGTCCAGCGCGGCCGGCCGGGAACGTCCGCCGCCTCGTCGAGCACGAGTTGGACGCGTCCCGACGTCGTACGCCTCGCGCCTCGCGTCGCCGGAGAGGCTGAGCACCTCAAGCGTCGCGCCTGGATGCAGCCGGGCGAGGTCGGCGAGGGCCTGCGGAAGCTGGGACGCGGCGAGGTCTTCGAGCAACCCGACGCCGCAGTGGCCGGTCAGTGCGCGGCCTGCTTCGGTGAGTGCCTGCGCGGAGAGCGAGAGGATGCGCTCCGCGTATGGCAGGAGTTCGTCACCCGCGCGGGTCGGCGAGACGCCGGTCGTGGACCGGAGGAGCAGAGGGCTACCGACGGTTTTCTCAAGCTTGCGCAACTGCTGGCTGAGCGCGGGCTGGCTCTGCCCAAGCGCGCTTGCGGCACGGCTGATGCTGCCCGCCCGCACAGCGGTAACGAACGACCGCAGCAGTACGATCTCCAGATCCCTGGCCATAAGACTTCATTATATCGGCTCCAATCAACTGGCTACTTCCTATGGCCAGATGGAGGACCTAGCGTCACGCGGGTGACTCGATACCGACAGGTGCTCGCCGTGCCCGGGATGGCATCGCTGCTGGGCGTCTCGCTGCTCGCCCGAACCGCGATCACGGCCTCCGGGATGGCGCTGACGATGTACGTCGTTCTGGGCCTGGACATGAGCTACGCGGCAGCAGGAGGAGCCGCGGCGGCCATGACCACCGGTCTGGCGCTGGGCGGTCCGCTGCTGGGCCGCGTGATCGACCGGCGGGGCGCGCGTATCGTGCTGCTGATCACCGTCGTGGTTCAGGTCGCGTGTTGGCTGAGCGTCGCGGTACTGCCGTACACGACCCTGCTGGCCGCCGCCTTCGTAGCAGGTCTGCTGATGGTGCCGGCCCCGATGGTGACCAGGCAGGCGATCGCCGCGATGACGAAGGCGGGACAGCGCCGGGCCGCCTTCGCGCTGGAAGCGGTACAGGGCGAGCTGTCCTACATGGTGGGCCCGCCGATCGTGATCCTCTGCGCGGCACAACTGCCCTCCGGCGTGGTGGCCTGGGGCGTCGGCGCTGCGATCGTGGCGGGCGGAGCGGGGATCGCCCTGCTCAACCCCCCGCTGCGGGCCGAGGACGAGGCGCCGGCCGCCCCAGCCGACCGCCCCCGTCACCGGGAGTGGCTGGGCCTGAGAATGATCGCGGTGCTGGTGATGGCGTTCGGCGCCACGATCGTGCTCAACGGTACCGACCTGGCCATCGTGGCCACTCTCAAGGAAGCCGGCCAGGTCTCCTGGGCCGCCGTCGTGGTGGCCGTGTACGCCGCGGCCTCCATCGCCGGCGGGCTTCTGTACGGCGCGCTCCCGCGACCGCTGCCCACCTGGCTGCTGCTCGGCCTGCTCGGGCTGGTAACCATTCCCGCCGGACTGGCCCACGACTGGCGCTGGTTGTGTGTGGCAGGCTGCGGCGCGGGGCTGCTTGCCGCACCGACTCTTTCCGCGTTGTCCGACGCCGTGAGCCGGCTCGCACCCGCGAGCGTGCGCGGTGAGGCGACAGGCTTGCAGTCCTCGGCGCTGGGCGCGGGCTTCGCCCTCGGCGTCCCGATCGTCGGCGGGGCGATCGACACGTCCGGACCGGCAGGCGGCTTCGCGGCGGCCGGCCTGGCCGGCCTCGCCGCCGCGCTGATGGGATGGCTGCTGTCCCGGCGCTCACCCACCCGAACGCGGTCGGTGCGCAGCGATCCCAGCTTCATCGGGGCCTCGGACGCGCGATGATCTGCCTGCCGTCCAGTGGCTGAGCCTTGTCAGGCCATGCTCGGCGTTGCACGCCTCCACAACATGGCCCTCAGGGGATTGCCCAACCCCATACGGGACAACCACCAGCACAGGCGATAGGCGCAGCGGCGAGGTTCGGCGGAAGATCCGTGATCAGCATCGGACGCCGATAGCTTTCGTGCTCATGCCAGTGGAGTTCCTGACCGACGAACAAGCGGCTTCGTATGGCAAGTTCAACGAGGAGCCGACCCGGCCTGAGGTGGAGCGGTTCTTCTTCTTGGACGACGAGGACCGCAAGCTGATCGCGAAGCGGCGCGGGGACGACAGTCGGCTCGGGTTCGCTCTTCAGATGTGCACCGTGCGCTGCATCGGCCGTTTCCTCCCGGATGACCCGCCGGACGTGCCGTGGGTCGTGGTCGAGCATCTGGCCGCGCAGCTGGGCGTCGAGGACGTCTCGCGCGTGAAGCGGTACACCGAGCGCAAGCCGACGGCGTACGAGCACGCGTGGGAGATCCGGGACGCCTACGAGTACCACGAGTACGAGGATGCCGAGTGGTCGCGGCGGTTCCGCACTTTCCTGCGCGGCCGGGCGTGTACGCACGCCGAGGGGCCGGTCCCGCTGCTCCTGGCCGTCGCGATTGATGCCGGGGCCCGTTGGTCCCGGCCGCGGGGCCGATCTGCCGCAGAACCGGCCCCGGCAGGTGCCCCGCGGGGCAGCGGTGGCTCCGCCCCGCGGGTTCACCTGGACTCCTCCGGTCAGTTGTCGGACGCTGTGGCGCGGCGCTTGACCAGCCACCAGGCGCCTCCGCCCAGGACGGCCAGCGCCACGACCACCCCGCCGATGATCAGGCCGGTTGGGCTGCCCGTGTCTTCGTCCTCCTTCTCGGTGGCTGTTGCGGCTGCGTCCGCGTTGCCGGCGGCAGGTGTGGACTTGGTGGTCGATGGCGTGGGAGTGGCCGTTTCGCTCGCCGTGGGGCTGGGGTTGATCGGTGTGGCGCCCGGGGCGGCGGCCTTGAGCTTCAGGATGGGCGCGGGCTGTTCGGGTTCCGCGCCGCCGCTGGGCAGTTCGATCCAGCGGGAGACCTCGCCGTCGCTGTAGGTCTCGACCGTCTTGAAGGCGAGTTCCTTGGCGTCCGGCAACTGCCGGACCTTGACCTTGTACTCGGCGTCCGTCCGGACGGCGAGCTTCGGACCGCCCACTGTGTAGCCGTCGTTCGTGGCCTTGAACTTCCAGCCCTTGGGCGCTTCCACGAGCGTGACGTCACCCGGCGCGATGCCTTCGGGAAGGACGACGCGCATCTCGGTGAAGCCCGCGCTGCCGGACTCGGCCTCGGAGACGAAGCTGAGCGTAACGTTCTCGGCCAGGGCCTGAGCGGTGTCGGCCTCGACCTCCGCGTGGGCGGAAGCCGGGCCGGCCAGGGCCAGTGTGGCCGTCAACGCGAGGGCGCCGGCGACGCCGATCCGTCGCGTGGTCCGGCCTAGAACGTGAGTGGACATGGACACAGGAGAGCTCCTTGCTGGTGCTGAAGACGGGCTGGCCGAAGCCGAAGGGCCCGGGTGAGGGGATGACCGGAACGCGCTCGCGTCCCGGAGGTCCCCTGCGCACCAGCGCATGTTCCAGAGTGTGTGTCCGCGGTGGGGCCGGATCGGTGAAGCGGTCGGCGAGCCGTGCGCACGGCGGCTTGCGGCCATTACCGAGGGCGAGGCGTGGCAGCACCCGCAACAGGACCGCGGCTGCGACCGCGCGCAGAGTGCGGGCGGCCGCCAGGGCCACGGTGACTGCAGTGTCGGCGCGGTGCAGCAGCCAGGCCGCCGCAAGAGCGGCAAGGACGTGGGCGGTGGTCATGGCCGTCCCGGCGTCGTGCCAGGCATGCCCGTTCCCCATTTCCATCGCGGTATGACCGGCGTTGCCCCCTTGGTCGGGTTTCGCTTCGTGCTCGCCGCCCACCCAGGTCAGGGCCAGGTGCAATCCGCCCTGGGCCACCAGAGTGCAACCGGTGATCATCCCCAGGGAAAATCGACGGCGGGCGAACGGCCAGGCCACCACGAACTGAACCGCAGCGAATGCGGTCACCAGCCGCCACGGCACCGCGCCTTCGGCAACCGCGTGGTGGCCGAGGGCCGCCAGCACGCTGCCGACGAGCGCGAACAGCCCGGCCCGCACGCATGCCACAGCACGATCCGGCCGCAGACGGCCACTCGGGCCGTCGTACGCCATCACGTGATCACCTGGCACGGTCGCCCATCATCCTCCCTCGTTCGTCCTGCGTCAGGCGGACCCGCGGATCGCCTCGGCGAGCAGTTGGGGCGTGCGGGTGGAGACGTAGACATACGGGGTGGGTCATCGGGGTCGACGACCTCGACGCGGACCGCTGTGGGGATGCGGCTGCGCTGCACCGTGTGGGCGCGCAGGTCAGCCTTATAGGTCCGCCACGCTCTCGCCTCCTCGCCCTGCAGCACCTGGGGTTCGCCGAGCGCGGGCAACGGAATGCGGGCGTACCCGATGACGAGGAGACCGGAACCTCACCGCCTCCGGATGAACGAGGCGATCGATGGACGGCCGCGCCCGCACAGCATCGCGGTGCCACTTCCCTCAACCTGCCGGGCCCGCCTCGCCCGCTGAGTACGCTGACAGGCCGGATCAGCGCACTCGGTCGTAGACCATGGCGATCTCGCCCAGATCGCCGGTCTCCTGATGGGCGAGCTTCCATTTCGAGCTCGGCAGGCCGTCGTCGAACAGCCGCTGCCCGCCCCCGACGATCTCGGGGAAGATCATGAGGTACATCCGGTCCAGCAGGTCTGCTGAGAGAAGCGCCTTGATGACGCTGGCGCTGCTGTTGACGAGGATGTCGCCCTCACCGGTGGTCCTGAGGTCGGCGACGACGTCCGCAGCGGGGGCGTTCACCACGCGGGTGTGTGCCCACGGCGCCTCGGCCAAGGTGGTCGAGAGCACCACCTTTTCGGTGTCGACCAGCCACTTCGCATATCCACGATCACGCGGATCGGCGTTCTCGTCCGCGGCGACCGACGGCCAGTACCCCAGGAATCCCTCAGCGTTGACCCTGCCGAGCAGCGCCGTCGTCGCGCCCTCCCAGATGCGGGTGAGGTGGTTTCGCGCGACCTCGGTGGTCACGTACGGGGCGAACGCACTGAAATCGCCGGCCCCGCCGGGACCGTTGTAACGCCCATCGAGGCTGAGGACCAGGTTCGCGGTCACCCTGCGGCCGGTCGAGTCGGTCATTTCGCGCTCCTTGTATCGGCACTGTCGGTGTCGTGCGGGTCTGCGGCGAGGGCCGCCACGAGTTTGTCGAGGCTCTGGCCGAAGCCGATCTCGATGCCTGCGATGAAGTCGGCGGAGTCGACCGTGCTGTCAGTGATCCGCCAGTGGACGTCGAGGTCGGTGCCGGTGTCGGTGGGCTTCAGGCCGAGGTCGACGTGGGCGGTGAAGGCGATGCCCCCGTCGGGCAGCACGGGAGAGAGTCGGTAGGTGAGGCGCTCACCGGGGCGCACGTCCTCGACGAGTCCCTCCGCGCGACCGGCGACCAGGTCAGAGCCGTCGGCATCCTCGGCATCGCGGTACTCCTGGACGATCCGCCCACCCGGTCGCGCCTCGAAGACGAGCTCGGAGACGCGAAGGTCGTCCGGCGTCCACCAGCGGGCGAGCAGGGACGCCTCGGTGAGGTGGCGCCAGACCAGCTCGGGACGCCCCGTCAGCGACCGGTGGAACCTGAACGAGCGGCCGTCGGCCCACCCCGACTCCTCCGCGGCGAGCCGCTCCGCGCGGAGACCGAGTCCATAGCGGTCGTAGGTCGCGCGCGAGCCACCAACCTGGTCCGCAGTGTCGGCGAGCCGGTTCAGCGCAGCTGCCAGGTCCCTCAGGGGGGCGGGCTGGAGCGCGTAGATACGGCGCTGGCCGGTGCGCTGCGAGGTGACGATGCCGGCGCGTTCAAGGGTCTGCAGGTGCTTGGTCGTCTGCGGCTGGCGCGCCTCGGCGAGCTGGGCAAGTACGCCGACCGGGCGGGGCCGCTCGGCCAGCAGCCTCACGAGCCGCCAGCGGGCCGGGTCGGCCAGTGCGGTGAGGAGTGCATCCATGGACAGAATCATTCTCTGCAAAGAATATTCTTGTCAAGGAATATTTGGAAGTCCGGGATCGGTCAGGCCGGGGTCGGCCGCACGTCCAGTCCGGGGCGAACGGACGGCCGGTGCGGCGGGACTTGTGGAACCTGACGACGGCCGGGCTCGCGGCGGCCGCGTCCGAGCCGGGGCGGCCGGTGAACGGGCGGCCGGCCACGCCGACTGGGTGCGGTCGGCTGCGACGGCGGTGGTCAACGGGCGCGCGGTCGCCGTCACCGGCGGCGACGACGAAGTCGTGCTGGTTTGGGACCTGGCGACGGGTGAGCGGATGGGCGACGCCCTGCCCGCCCGCGGTTCGGTGTGGGCGGTGGTGACGGCGATGGTCGACGGCCGCCCCGTTGCGGTTGTCGCCGATCCGTCCACGCTGGCGCAGTCGTGGGACCTGACCGGACACCGGCCCCTGGCGGGACTCGTCGGCGGGGCGTGGACGGCGGCAACGGCCGTGGTGGACGGTCGTTCCGTGGTCCTCACCGGCGGAAGCGCTCCGCGGCTGCAGATGTGGGACCCGGTCACGGGCGAGTCCTTGGGTGCCCTCGTGGGGGACCCCTCAGTGGGCCGTGTCGGCGCTGTGGGAGCGGTGGTGACGGCTGTGGTGGATGGCCACCCCAAGGCCATCACTCTGCACGACGACAGCACAGTCCACGTATGGGACCTGACGGAGCGTCGACACGAGGGCCGGGTTCTGTCTCCGACTGGAGGCAGCCGCCAGCGGGTGTCGCTGACCGTCGCCGTGGTGGACGGCCGCCTGGTCGCCGTCACCGGCAGCTGGGACGGCCGGATTCAGGTGTGGGACGTGGCCACGCACACGGGAGCGATGAGTCGGGCGCACCGCGATCAGGTCGAGGAACCGCGACGGGCCTTCTACGCCGCCACCCTGTCGAGCACGAGCTCAACCGGACGACGTGACCGAGGACCGGACGCCGAACCACTGCTCGGCGCCGTACTCCTCGAACCGCTCCACCTCGGTGAACCCCAGCTTCGCCGCGAGGCGCATCGCGCGGTCGTTGGCGGTCTGGGTGCAGAGCACCACCGGCTCGCCGGGAAGCGCGTCGGTGAACCAGTCGAGTGCCGCCGCGCACGCCTCGGTGGCGTACCCGTATCCCCACGCCTCCGGCAGGAACATGTAGCCGAGTTCGGCCTCCCCGGCATTCGGGCGGACGTGGCCCGGACGCTCTGCGTCGCGCCGATCGAGCGTGATCATGCCGATCATCGCTCCGTCGAGATCGATCACGAAAAGGCCGGGGCGCCGCCCGGGCACCTCAGGCACCGCGCGCTCGAGCTCATCACGCGGTCGAGCGCCACCGATGTAGGCGCCCACCTCAGGCGACGCGAACAGCTCGATGAACGCCGCACGGTCCCGGGCCTCGGACTCGCGGAGCACGAGCCGCTCGGCCCTTATCGGGGCAGGTGGCCAGGCGACGGGTCCAAGCTCAGTCATGGCGGGCAACCTATCGCACGCCCGCCGGGCAGAAGCCTCGGACGACCGACAGCGGCGGCAGCTTCTGACCCGTCGCCCCGATCTGTCCGTGTACAGCGCGAAACGCGCACAACGCAACCAGAGTCCTGAAGCAGGCACCGTATCTGACGCCGCGCGCTGTTCCGCCAGGGGTTACGGGACAGCCCCTGGCCCGCTTTCCTTCAGTCGGCTGCGGGCGTCACGTAGCCAAGCCGGTCCCGCTTCGGCCCTGCCGCAGTCGAGATCCGACAGGGTGGCATGTGGGATGTCCAGGTTGTTTACGGCGCCACGCTGTCGGCCGCCCTCATCGCCGCCACCTGGGCAGCCGCGCCGTCGTCGCGACCGGTGCGCTCGCCGCGGCCCTCCGGCCCGCGGCCTGGAGCGCGATCCTGCAAGTCGCTCACGGAGAGCCATTCTTCGCCCACGCACCGTGATCGCCCTCTTCGTCAGCTGGCAGGACACCGGCTCCGGCGTCTTCACCCTCGCCGCCACGAACTGGTGTGCAACGAACCCGGCCATTACGCCGCCGGCATGTACGCCGAGCCCGGTGTGACCGGCCGGTAGCGGCCACCGCCCGCGGGACCGCCCGCTACGGCGCGCGCCAGATGCCACAGCGGCGCCCAGGGGCTTGGAGCGAGCCTCCAGCCGTCGTCAGCACCGGCGGCGTCTTCCAGCGGCCCTGCGACCGGCGCGCTCCGGCTCTGGAGCGGGGTTCCTGTAGTTGCCGGGCGGATCCTGATGTTGACGCCTTCCGAAGCAGGGGTTGTGCTGGAAGAGGGGTACACCCCGAGCGAAAGGCATGCTCATGAGCCGTGACCAATCCCTGGTCGACGCCGACTGGGTGCAGCAGCACGTGGACGACGCGAGCATGGTGATCGTCGAGGTCGACGAGGATGTGAGCGCCTACGGCACCGGTCACATCCAGGGCGCGGTGAAGCTGGACTGGAAGAACGATCTGCAGGATCCGGTCCGCCGCGATTTCGTGGACCGGCAGCGCTTTGAGGAGCTGATGTCGGAGCGCGGCATCACGCCCGACCACACTGTTGTCCTGTACGGCGGCAACAACAACTGGTTCGCCGCTTATGCCTACTGGTACTTCAAGGTCTACGGGCACGAGCGCGTGCGCCTGCTCGACGGCGGCCGCAAAATCTGGGAACTGCAGTCGCGGCCGCTCACCGACGAGGTGCCGCAGCGGCCGAGGACCGGCTACACCGCCAAGGAGCCGGACCACTCGATCCGGGCTTTCCGTGACGAGGTGCTGGCGTCGATCGGGCAGCGGAACCAGAACCTGATCGACGTCCGCTCCCCCCAGGAGTTCTCAGGTGAGCTGCTGGCCCCCGCCCATTTGCCGCAGGAGCAGGCGCAGCGCGGTGGTCACATCCCCGGTGCCAGAAACGTCCCCTGGTCCAAGGCGGCCAACGACGACGGCACCTTCAAGACAGACGAGGAACTCCGGGCGCTCTACCTCGACGCAGGCGTCGACTTCGGCCGCGACACCATCGCCTACTGCCGAATCGGCGAGCGCAGCGCCCACACCTGGTTCGTCTTCCACGAACTGCTCGACCACCCCAACGTGAAGAACTACGACGGCTCGTGGACCGAGTACGGCTCGATGGTCGGCGTTCCGATCGAGAAGTGACTCCGCCGGAAGCCCAGGCGGGGCCGCGCGAGACGGATCAGAGATGACCGCGACACCCGTGGATCCCAAACCCACCACCCGAACCGTCGTGACCGGCCGCGTCCAGGTCGCCGACGGGCCGGCCTCGGGCGTCTGGGTCCGGCTGCTCGATCCGGCAGGGGAGTTCGTCGGTGAGGTAGTCACCTCCGCGATCGGGGAATTCCGCTTCTACGCGCCCCCGGGACACTGGGTGTTGCGGGCGCTCTCGCCGCGTGGTGTCACGGAGATGCCGGTCGAGGCGGAGCCGGGCCGGGCCACCCAGGCCGAGCTGCGGCTCTCCGAGCGGCTGCCCGACAGCGTGGAGATCATCCAGATCTCCACGCTCAGCCTCGGGAACCGCAGCTACCTGATCACAGACGGGTCGGTCGCGGTCGCAGTGGACCCGCAACGTGACCTGGAGCGCGTCACCAGTGTGCTCGAGGACCGCGGCCTGCGGCTCGACACGGTCGTGGAGACCCATCTGCACAACGACTATGTGACAGGCGGTCTGGAACTCGCCCGCCGCTGCCGGGCGGCGTACGCGGTGCCGACCGGGCCGCCCCTTGGCTTCGACGCCGTCAGGGTCGGCGACGGCGACCAACTGACGGCCGGGAAGCTGCGGATCCAGGTGATCGCCACACCCGGGCACACCGACCACCACCTCGCCTACGCCTTCGCGCCCGCCGACGGGGCGCCTCGGCTGGTATGCACCGGCGGCTCCCTGCTGTACGGCACCACGGGCCGTACCGACCTCATGGGTACAAACCTGGCCGAGCCGCTCGCCCACCAGCAGTACCGATCAGTGCGCCACCTGGCCGAGGTACTTCCCGACGACACCGTCATCCTGCCGACCCACGGCTTCGGCAGCTTCTGCGCCGCGACGACCGTCGGCGCGGTCCAACGCTCCACCATCGGCCGCGAACGGGCCGCGAACCCTGTCTTCAGCCAAACCGAAGACGCCTTCGTGACCGGGACACTGACGGGATTGGAGCCCTTCCCCGCGTACTACCGCCGGATGGCGCCGATCAACGCCGCCGGGCCGGTGCCCCGCACCTCGCTCCCCGGGCCAAGGCTTGCGGATCCGGCCGAACTGGCCGACCGGATCACAGCGGGCGAGTGGGTGGTCGACGTGCGTCCGCGAGCCGACTACGCGCCGGTCCATCTGCCGGGCACGGTCAACTTCGACGCCTCCGGATCCCTTGCCACCTACCTCGGCTGGCTGGTTCCGTTCGACGCCCCCGTCACCCTGCTGGCCGCCGACCACAACGAGTTGCAGGCAGCCCGCATCGAGCTGCTGCGGATCGGCTTCGACCGTCTTGCGGCTGCCGCCGTCGGAAACCCGCTCGAATGGGTCGGCCCACAAGAGCTGGCCTCCTACCCGCGATCCGACTTCGCCACCCTCGCCACTGTCCGGCCCAAGCGACAGGTGGAGGTCCTGGACGTCCGCAGTGACCGCGAGTGGCGCTCCGGCCACCTGCCCGGCGCCCGCCACATCCCGCTGCCCGAACTGCCCAACGCCATCGTGTCCCTGCCAAAGGCCGAGCACTGGGTGCACTGCCGCAGCGGCTTCCGGGCCGCAATCGCCGCCTCGCTGCTCGCCGCCGTCGGACACCAGGTCGTCCTCATCGACGACACCGTCGAGCACGCGCACCCCGTGGTGCAGGACGGTTAGCGCACAGAGGTTCGAGACCGAGTCCGCCTGGGGCCGGCAGGCCACTCCGTTGGGCAGCACCCCATCGGCCTCCAGGGGGCATCAATGCGGCGGCGGCATGGGGCGAGGCGTGCCACGCGGCCACGGCGCACGGGCCGAGAAGGGCTTCAGCATGCGCAGGCCCAGGTCCGGTGTGGTGGCGAACCCGACATCCTCGTCGATACGGGCCGACCGGCCGCCAACAACGACCGCGAGCCTGACCACAGGCCGAGGCACGTCGCACCCTGCATCCATGCCCCACGCGCATGGACTGCTCGTGGCAGGCATTTCCGGCAAGGCCGGGCGGTCCGTAGCGTCGAACTGCGACCGAACAGAGCCGGACCATGCAGCGAGGACACCGATGAGTACAACAAGCCTGTCCCGACAGGAATGCGCGATCACCATCCTGGGCGGCCCGACCGCCGTCATCGACCTCGGCGGGCTGCGCATCGTCAGTGACCCGACCTTCGACGGGCCCGGCCCGCACGGCTATCTGACCAAGACCGAGGGCCCGGCCGTCACCGACGACCAGCTCGCGGACGTCGACCTGGTCCTGGTCAGCCACGACAATCACGCGGACAATTTCGACGGCCGCGGCCGCGCCTTCGCACTGGCCGCACCGCTGCTGCTCACCACCACTGGCGGCGCCGAGCGCCTCGGCAGCCCCGCGATCGGCCTCGCCGCCTGGCAGGCCCACACAGTCCAGCGACCGGACGGCGGTGAGCTGACCGTCACCGCCGTGCCCGCGGTCCACGGGCCCGAGGACGGCGAGTGGGATCTGGACGGCAACATCAACTGTCAAGTCGTCGGCTTCGTCCTGTCCGGCGGCGGACTGCCCACCGTGTACCTCAGCGGTGACAATGCCTCCATCCGCACGGTCACCGAAATCGCCGGCCGCATTCCGGGCATCGATGCCGCCGTCCTCCACGCCGGCGCGGCCCGGATCCCGGGCAAGTTCCGCGAACGCGCGGTCAGCCTCGACAGCATTCGCGCCGCCGCGGCCGCCGCGATCCTCGGCGCTCCGGTCACCATCCCCGCCCACTATGACGGCTGGGCCCACTTCACCGAGGGCCGCGACGCCATCGAGCGCGCCTTCGACGATGCGGGTCTCACCGCGGTCCTCCGCGTTGCCGACCACGGCACCTGGCTCCCCCTGGTGTCCTGACCGTTCCTATCCAGTGTGCGTGAGTGAGTCCTGGACCCACTGTTGCGTACTGGGCGCATCCCGAACGGTGTTGGATGCGCTGGGTTCCCGCGTTCGCGTCCCGTTCGGTGACGGCCCTCCGGGGGGCCGGTCCGTTGCGGGTCTGCCGCGGACGGCCCGTCCGCTGCTCGGAACTGCTCGACCGTGCTCGTCCGGCCGCGCGTCACGGCTCGCTCACGGCACGGCACCGCCATCGGTGGGCCGCGCGGTGCGCCGGTTGTGCACAGCGAGGGCTGCGTCGGCGGTTCGTAGATGGTGTGCGACCGGGCCGAAGGAGATCAGGCCGCTGCCTGCGCCGGCCGATTCGTCGGAGGCTGCGGCGAGTTCGTCTCTCGCACGGCGCAGGACCGGCTCGTGCCCTACCGCCGCTGCCGTGCGGGCGAGTATGCACCACAGCGCCTCTTGAAGGAGGTCGTGCGGCGGCCGGGGAGCGTCCGTGAGTGCTTGCCGGGCCTGCTCAGTGGCGCCGGAGCCCGCCAGCAGCAGAGGCTGGATCCACGGCCGGTAGGGGCCGGCGTCGAGGTGGGCGAAGTCGTCGGGATCGGGCAGGGCGTTGCCTCGCATTGCCGGGACCAGCGCGACCAGTGCAGCCGCTCCCCGGGTGAGGCCGGGCATGCCGCAGTCCGCAGTCGTTCTCAGAACTTTCGCGTAGCGGGGGCGGGCCGCTGCCCAGCCGTCGGTCTCACAGGTGCGAAGAGCCTGGTACCAGGACGTGAACACCCCGGCCAGGGGTCGGTCATTGCGGTGCGCCAGCCGGTCGATCTTCTCGGCTTCCGCGTCCGCCGCAGTCAGGTCACCGAGACCGGCGAGTGCCTGGAGGCGTACGAGGCGTCCCAGGACCTCGTGGCTGGGCAGGTGGTGGTCGACGGCCAGACAGGTCAGCTCACCGCCGAGCGCCTCCCGGCGGGCTGCCGATCCGCAAGTGGCGAAGGACTGCATGAAGGCGCCGTTGAGGGCGAACGCCAGCAGTGCGGGATCCCCCAGTCGCCGGGCCAGCCTGACGGCCTCATCGGCGGCGCGTTCGGCGCGCAGACGCCACGGCTCGGGAACGGGCGGCTCGGCAGCCCGGGCAGGCGGCGTGTCGGCAGCAGCGTCGCCGCGTGATTCGACCGCGACGACCGACAGCAGCCGGGCCCGCAGCGCGGGCGGTCCGCCGGGGCCGAGCCGGGCGGCGGCGCGGGCGGCGGCCCGGGACAGTTCGCCCGCGCCCTCCGGGTCGTCTGCGCGGGCCCACACAGCCGGGACGTCGTAGGAGCCGATGATCCGGGCCGCCAGCTCGGTGTCGCCCGTCGCCTCGGCCGCGGCTACCAGGTCCCGTCGATGTTCGCGCGCCTCCTCCAACCCGTCGGCGCCGGTCACCGCGAGGTCGCGCAGCAGGCCGGCCGTGGCGTGCAGCCGCGCCTGGGAGCGGGCCGGAACCGAACGCTCCCAAGCGGCTGCGACCCTCCCCCAGACCCCGTCGGCAACACCGGCCGGTTCCCTCGCACCAGGGACGGCGGCGCCCTTGAGGATCTGCGCCTCGGTCCGGGCCAGCGCGAGGCCGGGTGCGCCGGCGAGGGCGTGCCGGGCGCGCCGAAGCGTCTCCAGTGCCTCGCCACGCCGCCCGGAACGGTCCAGCGCGGTCGCCAGCAGCACCCAGCCGTCCTCCCGTCCCGGGTGCGCGGCGACGTGGGCCTCCAGATCGACGGCAGCGTCCCTGGCCGCCCCGGTCGCCAGTAGCGCGTCGGCGCGCCGTTCGACGGCGTGCAGGCGCAGCGCCTCGAGCCGAGCCCGCTCGGCGGCGGCCCATCCGGCGCCGGGGAAGTCGGCCAGGACCGGTCCCCGCCACTGTGCGAGCGCCTCGTCCCACAGGGCGACCGCCGCGTGCGGTGGTGCTTCGGCCGCCCGGGCCGCCGTGTCCTCGAACCGCCAGGCGTCCACCGCGTCGCGGCCGACGTGCAGGACGTAGCCAGGGCCGTCCGTGACCAGCAGGCGGGACGGCTGCCGGGGGGCGCGCTCCGGTTCCAGGGCCCGGCGCAGCGCGGCAACGAAGGTGCGGACCGCGCCGACGGCACCGGCCGGCGGCTCGTCCTCCCACAGGTCCGCCACGAGCCGGCCGACCGGTACGACCCGATTGCGGGCGATCAGCAGCCGTCCCAGCACCTCCCGGTGCCGGGGCGCCCCGAGCGCGACTGGCCTGCCGCGCCGGTCCCAGGCGGCCACCGGTCCCAGCAGTCCGAACTCCACGCCCACGGCACGGTCCCTCCGGGGCGGCGCCCTTTCGGCGTGCCGCGCGCCACTCATCGATCGCTGATCCGGGGCCCGCAACCTGGGTGACGTCCCCGGACGACCGGGCCGGAAGGCCCGGAACATCCACTCTGCCACGAACCACAGGAGCTGCTGTGACACCCCCGACCATCCCCGACTTCGGGCGGCACCGCATACGGGTTGACGACGACGTCACGCTGAACGCCGCCGTCGGCGGCACCGGCAGTCCGGTCGTGCTGCTGCACGGCTTCCCGCAGACCCACCTGATGTGGCGGCACGTCGCCGCCGACCTCGCCGCCGACCACACCGTCATCTGCCCCGACCTGCGCGGCTACGGCGCCAGCGACAAGCCCGCCGAGACCGGCCCGGACGTGTACGCGAAGCGGACGATGGCCCGGGACGTCGTCCGCCTCGCCGCGGAGCTCGGCCACGACAGCTTCACCCTGGCCGGTCACGATCGCGGCGCCCTCGTCGCCTTCCGCGCCGCGATGGACCACCCCGACACGGTGTCCCGGGCGCTCTTCCTCGATGTCCTGCCGACCCTCGACATGTGGGACGCCCTGCGCGGGGTCTCCGGCGCGGTCGGCTTCCATCTCTACTTGATGGCCCAGGCCCCGGGCCTGCCGGAGGAGATGATCCAGGCGTCCGCCGACGCCTTCTTCGCCTACTTCCTGAACGCCTGGACCAACGCCCCGGACGCGATCCCCGCCGACGTCCGCCACCACTACCTCGACGCGTCCGCAGCGGCCGTGCCCTCCATCGTCGCCGACTACCGAGCCTCCGCCGGCGTGGACGTGGACCACGACACCGTCGACCGGGAGTCCGGCAACCGGCTGGCCATGCCCGTTACCGTCCTCCAGCAGGACTGGGGCGCCGCACTGGGGTACCACGCCCAGGGGCTGTGGAGCGCCTGGGCCGAGGATCTGCGCCACCGCACGGTGTCCTGCGGCCACTTCATGGCCGAGGAGGACCCGAAGCTGATCGCCGACGAAATCCGCGCACTCGCCGACCGCTGACGGCCGCTGCTGCGGTCCCGCCGCCTGTAGCGAGGCGGCGGGACCGGATGCAAGACGCCCCCACACTGTGGCGACCCCGCCGCACCGCTCGGCAAGCAGGAAGCCGTCGACCGGGGCGATCAGCCGCTGGAGGCGGTGGCGTACCTGGCTTCCATCATCGAGACGGCCTCGTCGACGACGCGCTGCACGGCCGAGGCGGCGGTGGCAATAGCTCTCCGGTCGGCCGCCCCGGCTGCCCATCCATGCCGGCATCGGGAATGCCTGCTGGACCACCGCCCACTCCGCATCGCTTGCATCCGACGTGTAGCGGGGCTCCCTGCCCGGATGCTCAGCCGCGTTCCCGAATCTGTGGGCGAGACAGTCACAGCCCGGGGTGGCCGAACTGGACTCCGCGGACGTGACCACGTACAACTGCGGCACAAGGCCTCCTGCCCGCTGTGGCTTCGACGACCGAGAGCTGCCAGGAGGAACGCTCTTCATGCGCGTACGGCTGCCAACTCACTCAATCCAGCGCCCTGTTCGATCAAGAGCGACCGCCTGATCGAAAGGGCCGCGGCTTGTTAGGTAAGCCGGGGCTGATCGACGACCGGACGCAGACGCTGTCCGTGCGGGGTGAAGGTGCACGATTCCTGGAACAGGCCGTCGCCGTGGCGCACGGCGAGCAGCAACGGCTGCTCGTGCGCGGGGGGCCAGCCGTCGCCGGGACCGGACTCGGTGCCGTTCCACAGGTGGAAAACCACCATGGGCAGCCCAGGGTCGTCGGTGAGGTAGCCCAGTGACTTGCTGTACAGCGGGTTGTTGCCGCCGAACTGCATCGAGGGCGGCCCGAACCGGTCAATGACATCGGCCCAGGTGCGGTTCTTGCCCGCCCAGTCACGTACCTGGTCGACCATGGTCTGGTATGCCTGGGGGGTCAGAGTACGGTCCGGCCTGAGCCAGCCACGCGCCTGCGCGAACTCCGCGTACACCGAAGCCGTCCCACAGCTGTAGTTCGGCTTCGGAATCAGGTCCTGGAAGACCCCGGCCACCCCGATCAAGGTCCACATCCCGCGCTCTTCCCACGAACGCTGCAGCCGCCCGAACGCCTCCGGCTCCCGTTCGGCCATCAGCAGATGGTCGATCAGCAGCCGTAGGGAAATCTCGCCCCCGAACATCTCCGGCCCACTCAACGCCCTGTTCAGTCGCTCGACCAGATACGCGTGGAACTCTTCGGCCGACGCCAGCCCACGGGAACCACCGGAATCGCTCACCCGTACAGTTTCCTCCACCACCGACCCTGCAGCACCGCCAACCAGCCTGCAATCGCAACCACTTGACCAAAAGGGCACCGCCACCGACACCGGCAGCAACCCGCCCCGAGGCTACTGCGGGCCGAACGGTCAGCCGACGGCCTGCTGTTCACCGCCGGAGCAGCCGTGGTCAGCGGATCACGTTCGGTTGAGATACGGCTTCTCAGCTTGACGTTTAACCTCGCCTGTCACCCGACCTGCTGATCTGCGGTTCTTCTCGGGACAGCGGAGGCGGCCGTTCTCCACGCTTCGAGATGTCGAGTCACGAAGCACGAGAGAACGGCCGCTGTGTATGAGTCTCCCCGTTCCTGGGTCCGCAGGCGAGGCGTTGGACGTCTTGTCCCGCTTTCGGGTCGAGTTCTACGAGTGTCTTTACGCCCGGGCGGATGCGCTCTTTGAGCTCACCGACGCGGTGTTGTGGGCTGAAGCGCCGTGGGCTACTGCCCGCCGAGCACCTGGTCGACGGTGGCTACACCTCCCTGGTCCACCTGGAACAGGCAGCCCGGGAACACCAGGTCACGGTCACCGGCCCACTGCCGGGCAACCCCACCCGCCAGCACCGCAAGAACGACGGCTTCGACCGCGACGACTTCCACACGACCGCCAACAGGTGACCTGCCCGCAGGGCGAGATCAGCCGGGGATGGCACGGCCCCTACCCGACCTCCTCACCCACTGCGGCACCTCTGATCGTGGCACGATTCACCAAGAGCCAGTGCCGTCCCTGCCCGGTCCGCACCCGCTGCACGACCACCGCCGACAGCGCCCGAACCGTGGGATTTCCCCCGCAGGAACTCCGCGACCTGCAACTCCGCGTCCGGGCCGAGCAGCAGACACCCGACTGGAAGGCCCGCTACGCGGCCCGCTCCGGAGCCGAGGGCACTGATCGCCCGTCGCGGCACCGAGCACGGATCCGGCCTGGGCACCCAACGCTGGTTCGTAGAACGCGCGTTCGCCCATCTCCGCTGGTTCCGCCGCCTGCGGATCCGCTGGGAGATACGCGACGACATCCACGAAGCCTTCCTCACCCTCGGATGCGCACTCATCTGCTGGCGACGCCTGAAGTCATTGCGATAGGAGTTCTTACGCGCCCAACAAGGTGACAGCGCCTCCGTCGCAGATGGACGCGGCAGGACGGTATCTGGCGGAGGCTCCGCAGGTCACTGGTCCATCCTCTGTGTGAGCTGGCGCTCGAGGCTGTTCTTCAGGTGGTTCGCCATGGCCTCCGCTGCGCGGTCGGCCTTCCTGCGCGAAATGGCACGTAGGACACGTTCGTGTTCTGCCGGCGTCGGATCTTCGGAGACCTGGACACTGGCGATCCGGAAGATGTGCAGATGCGAGTGGAGCCGCTCCACGGCGTCCGCGAGCAACGGCCGGTGTGAGGCCAGTGCGATCGCGTCGTGGAATTGCTGGTCCAGAGCGGCGAAGCTGCGGTAGTCCGCGTACCGTCCGAGGGGCCCCGGCAGGGTTTGCATGTCCTCTGCGATCTTCTCGATGGCGTCGAGTTGTTCCTCGGTGGCGTTGATCGCAGCCAGCGCCGCCGCCCTGGGTTCCAGCAGCAGTCTCATCTCGAAGAGTTCTTCAAGCCCCTGACGGGTCAGCAGCTCGGTCGCGCGGTAGCCCGAGAGTGACCGCTTGACCACGAGACCGTCGGACTCGAGCCGGGCCAGCGCTTCGCGCACGGGTGTCGGCGACACACCTAGATTGCGTGAGAGGGCTTCGATGCTGACGCGGGCTCCAGGCGCAATCTCATGGTCCATGATCATGGTTTTGATGGCTTCGTAAACGCTGTCCGAAAGTGCCTGACGGGCAGGGGGCGAGCTCTGTTGCTTTCCGTCCGGCTTCCCCGTCCCGGCTGCAGAACTTTCGGGCGACGTCATCCGTTCTCCTGCTGCTCGAGGCTTGTCGGGACCTTCGCAGTTTAGCCAGGTGACGGCTGTGCTCGGGGCTGCTGTGGGCGTCCGGCGGACCCGAACGCCACCCTGACGGGGACGGCAGCGGAATGTTCAAAAGGGCTGCTCTGCCGAGATCCCTGAGCGCCGCAGAGTAGCCGTCGACGGTGCGGGTCCCTACCAGTCGGTACTGCGCCCGAGCGCCACCTTCGTGCCAAACCCGTCGGCGAGCTCGGCCTTACCGGAACCGGATTTGCCGGATGCCTGGGGCCGGTCGCCCGCAGGGTCGGCTGATGTCTTCAGGGTGCACGCCGCGGAGCCCGTCAGGACCGCGACGGCGAGAACTCCTGGCAGAACAGCTCTGCTCCGGAGAGGCACGCCCCATCCCCAAAAATCAAATAGGAAATTGACGGGGCGATAGTGTGCCATGCGCGACGCCCCGTCAAGCCCCGTAGGGCAGTTCCCCCCCTTGCGACCTGTCAGCGCGGTGAGGCGGCAGGGCGGAACCCGCCCTTATCTAGGGGTATGACGAGCAGTGACGGGTACACGCTGAGGCCGTGACGGGATCAGGTCGGCCTTCCGGGGACGTCTGCGATCCCTGGTGGATCAAGCGCGTCACTCGATGAAGGTGGGCAGAAATCGTATAGGAAATTTGGTCCAAATCATTGACAGGGCCCGCCCGTGCCGCTGCACTGCTGCACAGTCCCCGCCGTACAGCGGCTGGACACCCAAGCCTCCCCCCTCGGAGAAGGAGCCGCCCTGCCATGTCCCCTCGTTTTCCTGTCCGGCCTCACGCCGAGGACGAAGGCGGTATGTCGCGCCGTGGCGTGCTGCGCGCCGCGGCGTGCGGTGGCGCACTTACCCTGCTCCCTCTGGTCACCAACCTCACTTCGGCGTCCGCGGCACCGGCCGCCTCCGGACCGGCCGTGTCGGTGCGACCCCCGAAGCTCGCCCGCCACTCCCTCTGGTACCGGCTCCCCGCCACGGACTGGCAGTCCCAGGCACTGCCGATCGGCAATGGTCGGCTCGGCGCCATGCTCTTCGGCCAGCCCGACCGCGAACGGATCCAGTTCAACGAGCAGAGCCTGTGGGGCGGAGTCAACAATTACGACAACGCCCTCGCCGGCCAATCCGACGACGCTTTCGATACGGGCATGACCGGCTTCGGTTCCTACCGAGCCTTCGGTGACGTCGTGCTCTCCTTCGGCGCCCAACCCGAGGTCACCTCCCCCGGTGGCCCCTACAGGACCGCCGCGAACCAGGGCTCGGACAAGACCGTCGACGGCGACCCACAGACGAAGTGGTGCATCGTAGGCCCGCCGAAGGAGGTCATCTGGCAGGCGGCCCTCACCGCACCTGCCGCAGTGTCGACCTACCGGCTCACGAGCGCCGAAGATGTCCCTGACCGGGACCCCCAGACCTGGACCTTCCAGGGCTCGACGGACGGGTCCGCATGGACCACGCTGGACACCCGGTCGCTGCCCAGCCCTTTCGAGAGCCGGAACCAGACCAAGGAGTTCACCTGCTCCAACAGTACGGCCTACAGCTTCTTCCGCTTCGTCTTCACCCCCCGCTCCGGGGTGAGCCACTTCCAGGTGGCCGAGATCGCGCTCGCCGGGGTCGGCCTCGGCGGACGGAGCCTCCTGTACGTCTCCTCGCCCTCCGGCCACGCCCACGGCGCCGGCAGCGGGCACGACGTCTCCCGGAGCGTGGACGGAAACAGCTCCACGGTGTGGCGAGCGGCCGACGCGACCGCCGGAGCGGTGTGGCAAGGCGACCTGCAGTCAGCTGCGACGGTCACCGGCTACAGCGTGACGGCTGCGCCTGACACTCCCGAGGAGGACCCCGGTTCACTGACCCTCGAGGGCTCCGCCAACGGCCTGGAGTGGATCACGCTCGACGAGCGCAACGTCCAACCCGCGCTCGACCGCGGTGAGCGCCGGCAGTTCACCATCGGCAAGCCCGGGGCGTTCACCCGCTACCGTCTGACGCTGCGGCCGAAGTCCGGATCCTCGGTCGTGCGCGTCGCCGAGGTCCGCCTCACCGGCACCGAATTCGACACGGCGAAGCTGGGCCCGGTGATCGAGTACCGCCGGGCGCTCGACCCCGAGTCCGGAATCCACACCACATGGTTCGGCCCCCCCGGACAGCAGGTCCTGCGGGAGGCGTTCGCCAGCCGGTCCGCCGACCTGCTCGTGCTGCGCTACGAGGCCGAGCGCGCCGGTGCGCTCGACTGCGACATCACCCTCACCTCCGCGCAGGATGCGCCCGCCTCGGTCGACGCCGTAGCGGGGACGGTCCGATTCGGTGGCACCATGGGAAACGGCCTGAAGCATGCCGCCGTCCTCCGGGTGACCGACACCGACGGCTCCGTGACCGCCGTGGGTTCCCGACTCCGGGTTCGATCGGCGAAGCGCATGACCCTGCTCCTCGACGCGCGCACCGACTACAAGCTCGACGCCGCCGCGAACTGGCGCGGGCCGGACCCCCAGCCCGCCATCACGGCAGCCCTCGACACCGCAGCCCGACAGTCCTACAAGGCGCTGCGCAAGGCGCAGGTCGCCGAGGCCGGCGCCGTGGCCAAGCGCGTCTCCGTGAACTGGGGGCGCACCGACGACGAGGTCACCGCGCTCCCGACAGACACACGGGTCGCCCGTTACGCCGCGGGCAAGTCCGACCCGGGGCTCGAACAGAGCATGTTCGTCCTCGGCCGCTACCTGCTCCACAGCTCTTCCAGACCGGGCGGCCTGCCCGCCAACCTCCAAGGGCTCTGGAACGACAGCAACCAGCCCCCGTGGGCGTCGGACTACCACACGAACATCAACGTCCAGATGAACTACTGGGGCGCGGAGACGGCGAACCTCAGCGAGAGCCATGAGGCACTTGTCGAGTTCGTGCGCCAGGTAGCGGTGCCGAGCCGCGTCGCGACCCGCAACGCCTTCGGCGCCGAAACCCGAGGCTGGACGGCACGCACGAGCCAGAGCATCTTCGGGGGCAACGCCTGGGAGTGGAACACCGTCGCCAGCGCCTGGTACGCGCAGCACCTGTACGAGCACTGGGCCTTCACCCAGGACCTCACGTACCTGCGCCGCGTCGCCTATCCAATGATCAAGGAGATCTGCCAGTTCTGGGAGGACCGGCTCGTCGAGAACAAGGCCGGTCAGCTCGTGTCCCCCAACGGGTGGTCGCCCGAGCACGGCCCGCGCGAAGACGGCGTGATGTACGACCAGCAGATCATCTGGGACCTCTTCCGGAACTACCTCGACTGCGCGGCGGTGCTCGACGTCGACCCCGAGTACCGGGCCATCGTCGCCGACATGCAGAAGCGACTCGCGCCCAACAAGGTCGGCCGGTGGGGCCAGCTCCAGGAGTGGCAGGCCGACCGCGACGACCCGAACGACAACCACCGCCACACCTCGCACCTGTTCGGGGTGTACCCGGGCCGCCAGATCACGCCCGACACGTCGCCCGAACTCGCGGCAGCCGCTCTCGTCTCGCTCAAGGCGCGGTGCGGCGAGAAGGAAGGCGTCCCGTTCAGCGAGGCCACCGTGTCCGGTGAGAGCCGGGGGTCGTGGACCTGGCCCTGGCGGGCCGCGCTGTTCGCGCGTCTCGGTGACGGCGAGCGGGCGCGGTACATGGTCCGGGGTCTCCTGCGGTACAACACGGGGACGAACCTCTTCTGCAAAATTCCGCCGTTCCAGATGGACGGCAATTTCGGCATCACCGGTGCGATCACCGAGATGCTTCTGCAGAGCCACGAGAAGGTCATCCACCTCCTGCCGGCGGTGCCGAAGGACTGGGCCGACGGCTCGTTCACGGGTATGCGCGCCCGCGGCGGCTACGAGCTCAGCTGCACCTGGCGCGGCGGGCGCGTCACGGACTTCACGGTCGTGGCCGACCGGGCGCACAACCGGGACCACGTCACCGTCCGCGTCAACGGCAAGGATGTGTCGGTCAAGCCGGTGAAACCGCGCCGTAACTGACCCCCGGCACCCACCACTTCCCGCCCTGGGCCGGTGACCCCGTCCGGTGTCCACCGGCCCAGGGCCTGTCATCGGATGAACAGCGCGGAACTGCTTCCTCCCGAATGGCGCTCACGGCCTCGGGCCTCCGGCGCCCTTTTCCTTGAACCCGTCGTACGAATCGACATCGGCCGGGTGCCGTTCGCCGTTCCCCCGAAGGGAAGGACGGACGGCCCGGCTGTTGGAGGCGAACGCGACCGTCGACACCGCAACCAGGTCGCCACATCGGCCCCGACACGCGACTGGTGGCTCCAAGCATCAGCACGGCGGAGCAGGCGTCCACGCCCTGCAGGGAGCACAGCCCCACCTGCGAGTGGAACCATCAGCCTGTTGGTGCGTCAGGTGCTACAACCCCGCAGCGCCACAGTCCGAGGGCCTGCTACTCGGCGCTCGGTCCTACGCCCGGGCGAAGGCCTTGTGCTGGGACAATCAGTCTGACTTGCCTCGAATTTACTGACATGTAGTGCAGAACTTGCATGAATGGACGCCGTGTCCATCCTCCGGGCGTTGCGGCCCGCGTTGACGAGGACATCAGTTCGCCTGTGCACGGCGAGCACGTCGGCCACGGCCGCCTCGATGGCGTCACTGTCGGTAACGTCCACCCGGGAAGTCGCCTCGCCAGCAGTATCCCGGGCGTGACCGGGAAAACCTCGCGCCCACGGCAGCGGGGTATCAGGCCGGAGACGACGCCCAGCCAGAACCGGTCTGCGGGCTCGTAGCGGACAGGCTCCGCAAGCTGACGCCGTAACACCGCGTTCTCATGCCGGAGCACCAGCAACTCGGCGTCCTTCGAAGTGTCACGGCGCAACAGCACCCCGCGGGAACGGACAGCAGCTTGCGCGCCACCTCGTACAGCGCTGAGAGGATCACGGCGGACATGGTCCCGGCCGAGAACGCTCCACCGTCGAGGAGGCGATGACTTCACCTCGAGTCTTCCGTCTCTGCTTTCAGGGAAACGGAGGTGGCCGGTCCAGGAACACGCCGGTGAGGGCCGCCCGGTTGCGGGCGGCCCGGCCGCCCTCAGCGGCTCACGTACGGCAGGAGGGCCATCTCTCGGGCGTTCTTCACGGCGGCGGCGAGGGCACGCTGCTGCTGGGCGGTCACGCGGGTGACGCGTCGACTGCGGATCTTGCCCCGGTCGGAGATGAACTTCCGCAACAGGTCGGTGTCCTTGTAGTCGATGTACGTGATCCCGGCCGCGTCGAGCGGGTTCGGACGGGACTTCACGGGCTTGCGGGGGTCGTGGCGTCGCGCCATTCGGCGTCTCCTTGGGGTGGGCGTTTCGGTTTCGGGGGTGGTCAGGCGGCGTCGAGGAGCGAGTCGAACGCGGCGGGCAGGGTCTTCCAGGACTCTCGGCCCAACTCGTATTCAGCGTCAGTCAGCAGGCAGGAGTCGAGGAGTCGTTCGAGCCCGTCCCGGTCGAGGCCGGGCGAGGTGAAGACCAGGTGCTGGCAGCAGTCGCCGTGTTCGGGATGCCAGTCAAGGGCCGCCGCCGCCCGACGCACGGGCGGGACCATCTCCCAGGCGGCGTCGGGCAGCGACGCCAGCCAGGGACCGGCGTTCTCCACGCACAGAGCTCCGCCGGCCGCGTCCCAGGCGAGCAGCGTGTCGGGGCGGTCGGCGAGCCAGAAGCGGCCGCGGCTGCGGGCGGCGGCGCAGCACAGGTCCTCGAGTGCCTGGTAGAGCCGTTCCGGGTGGAACGGCCGGTGGCGGCGCCACACAAAGGTCGTAACGCCGGCCTCGTCGGCGTCCTGGGGCAGGAGCGCGCACGCGGGGTGCTGCGCGGCCGCGGCGGCCTCTACGTCGAAGCCGGCGAACGCAGCCCGCACGAGTTCGTCCGAACCAGCCGGTACGCGCCGCGCCGTGGGATGCAGCTGCGCGAGCAGGGCCTGGTCCTCGCCGTCCGCCTCGTCGTTGTCGACGACGGCGAGCACGGGGGCGTACTCCAGCTGGCGCGCCCAGGTGTCGCCGACGGTCCGCCGGTCGGTGGGAGCCGCCGCGAGGCCGGCCTCGGCCAGGTCGTCGCCGTTGGCGACGCAGGGCAGGACCAGCGCGGGGTCCACGGCGGTGATGACGCCGGTCAAAGTGAGCCTGTCGCCTCCGTGCGCGGCCACGACCTCCGCCATGGCCTTCGGTTCGACCGAGTCCCACAGCTCGACGACGGCGAGGCGGGTCATGCCGCTGTCCGCCAGGCGTTCCAGTTCCGGGACGAGGTCCTCGCGCAGCGCGCAGCACGCGCAGTCGTTGACCAGCGGTGTCTCGCCGCGGGAGAGCGTGCCGGAGGCATCGCGAATCAGGCGGAGCACTGTGCCGTCGGATGCCCCGGTCAGGTCGTGGTGCAGCGCGACACTGTCCGGAACGGTCCGCAGGAGGCGATCGACGACCTCTGTCCGGGCCTCGGCGTGCATGCCGGCGACGATCACGACGGGGAGCATGTGGTTGTCGTCCATCACCGGGCTCCGTAGCGGCGCTGGAACTTCTCGACGCGGCCGGCGGTGTCGAGGACGCGCGCCGTGCCCGTGTAGAAGGGGTGGCTCGCGGAGGAGATCTCCACGTCGACGACCGGGTAGGTGTTGCCGTCCTCCCATTCGACGGTCTTGTCGCTGGTCATCGTGGAGCGGGTGAGGAAAGCGGTGCCGGAGGCGGAGTCGCGGAAGACGACGGGCTCGTAGGCGGGGTGGATTCCGGGCTTCATGGCAGGACCTTTCGATGGCCGAGGTCTGGCGGATTTGCGGGGTTGGGCGAGGTCAGCGCTCTTCGCGGAAGTCGACGTGGCGGCCGACCACGGGGTCGTACTTGCGGAGCACCAGGCGGTCGGGGTCGTTGCGCCGGTTCTTGCGCGTCACATAGGTGAACCCGGTGCCCGCCGTGGAGCGGAGCTTGATGACCGGGCGGATCTCGTTGCGTGCCATGACGAGTACTATATGGGAACGGTTTTCATTACCAACAACGGGTACCGCACCCATCCAGCAAGAAAGGTGGCAGCATTCATGTCAGCCCACTGCCAACTGACCGGCGCCAAGCCGGGCTTCGGCAACGCCATCTCGCACTCGCACCGACGCACGTCGCGTCGCTTCGACCCGAACATCCAGCACAAGCGCTACTGGCTTCCCAGCGAGGGGCGCCACGTCCGCCTGACGCTCAGCGCCAGGGCGATCAAGACGGTCGACGCGATCGGCGTCGAGGCCGCCGTGGCGCGCATCCGCGCACGGGGAGGGAAGATCTGATGGCGAAGCGAAGCAAGATCGCGAAGAACGAGAAGCGCAAGGAGATCGTCGAGCGGTACGCCGCCCGGCGGGCCGAGCTCAAGGAGATCATCCGCCGCCCGTCCTCCACCGCGACCGAACGGGACGTCGCCCTCGCGGAGTTGCGGCGCCAGCCGCGCGACGCAAGTGCCACGCGCGTGCGCAACCGCGACAGCGTGGACGGCCGCCCCCGCGGCCACCTGCGCAAGTTCGGCCTCTCCCGCGTACGGACACGCCAGCAGGCACACGCCGGATTCCTGCCAGGAGTGACCAAGTCGTCCTGGTAGACGAGAACTCGACCACACATCCGGCCCGGCGGGGCAGCGCCAAACACGTGAACCGTAGCTTCCATTGAAAATGGATGCCATGAGCGTTCAAGGTCGCTCTCGTCCGCGTGCGGAACCCTGCGGGCCCGCGAGGGGAACCAGGGGCCGCACGCGGACGCCCGAGAAGCCGAGGCGCCAAGCCGGAACCGGCTCGGCGCGCCCCCGCAGGGCCTCACCCCACCACTTCGCCCCCCTTCGCGAGACACACCCGACATGCAATGTGAACCGACACCGACGGGAAGGCGGTCACCCGCACGCACACGCGAAGCGTGGGCAGCATCGCTGGAGGCGGCGGTCACCGTCCTCCAGCCACCTGACACCCACCCCATGATGTCCAGTTTCGTCTGGCGCGCCCGGCGGCCACTGCATCCAGGTCGGCTCGCCGAGGTCCTTGGGGACGTCATGCTCGCGTGCTGACCTCTGGCTCGCCAACACGCCGGACACCGTCATCAATTGACGGTCGGCCGGCCCCCACCTCGACGCCCGCGAGTCCGATCGATGACTGAAAGATTCCGACACTCGCGCAGGGGAAGCCGCCTCCGCGCAGCACCGCACCCTTGCCTGCTCGCCCCGGGACGACTACCACGGCGAGCGGCGCAGCGAGATCAGATTCACCGGACCAGACCTTGACGTCGAACGCATCGCGGGCGCACTCGATGCCGCCCTGGTCACCAATGCCGAGCTTTCGCTGGGCCGGCGAGCTGGAGCGGGTGGCCCGACCCCTTCTTCAGCCACACAGAGCCACATTGATAATGGAATCCATTTTCATATAGCCTCTGCGTGTCAGATACCAGAACGAGGAGTCACGATGGCCGTCCCCAAGCGGAAGATGTCCCGCAGCAACACCCGCCACCGCCGCGCCCAGTGGAAGGCGATCACGCCCCAGCTGGTGCCGATCACCGTTGACGGCGTCGTCTACCAGGTCCCGCAGCGCCTGGTGAAGGCGTACGAGCGCGGCCTCGTCCGCCCCGAGGGGTGAGCGCTCATGACGCCCACCGACCGGCTGCCGGTCACGGTTCTCTCCGGCTTCCTCGGGGCCGGGAAGACCACTCTGCTCAACCACGTGCTCGGCAATCGCGAAGGACTGCGCGTCGCGGTCATCGTCAACGACATGAGCGAGGTCAACATCGACGCCGCACTCGTGCGCGGCGGTGAGGTGGCTCTGTCCCGCACCGAGGAGCGCCTGGTCGAGATGACCAACGGGTGCATCTGCTGCACCCTGCGCGACGACCTCCTGGAGGAGGTCGACCGGC